>CAZGSC010000061.1:0-18306 GCA_964528325.1 uncultured Chloracidobacterium sp.
TTCAGGTAGGCAAAAAAGCGGTAAAAGCCTTTATCGCCATGCATATAACCCGTCGCAAAAATGTGAATAAGCAGGCCGACAAACGTGATAAAACAAGCGTAAATGCCGCTCAGACGATCCATGCCGAGCCCAAAATCCGCTCTAAAACCGCCGACCTGTATCCACGTCCATAGATGATCCAGGACCGGCCCTTCAGCCACGAGCGCACCTGGATGCGGCGTGCCAAGTCCGAACGCGATCATAAAAGCGACCGCCGTCGAGACCGCTATAGTGCCGCACGCTACCAAGCCGCTAAACGCCTCGCTCTTGAGCCGCCCGCCGATCAGCCAATTGATCACGGCCCCGGCAAGCGGTGCAAAAATTATTAGACTTAAAAGGTTATTTTCAGTCATTCTCGGTGACTAATTCCTCAAAATACTCGCATCATCCACATCAATTGACCGGCTGTTGCGGAAAAACGCGATGATAATGCCAAGGCCGACTGCGGCTTCGGCAGCGGCGACAGACATTACCATAAAAACAAAAAGCTGGCCTGTGACATCGCCGTAATATCGCGAAAACGCTACAAATGTCAGATTTACCGCATTGAGCATCAGTTCGATGCACATGAACATCCCGATCGCGTTGCGTTTGAAGATAACGCCGACGCATCCGATCGTGAACAATATTCCTGATAACGCCAGATAGCTGGCTAAGCTCGGTTCCATACCTTTTGCTGAAGCCCGCACGTCAGTAAGGGCGTAACACTCAACTCAAATAAATTCTGGCTTACTGCTCATGATGACGCAGTTCCTCTTCATGCTCAACGACTAATTCCAATTGCGGCTGCGCCAATCGGCGCGACAGAATGACGGCTCCAATGATCGCCATCAGCAGCAAAACTCCGACGATCTCGACCGGCAATAAATATTCGGTGTACATCGCTTGTCCGATACTCAACGTTTTTCCAGCAGTAACGGTTTGATCAGCCGGAACATTGGGAGCACGCATCACCGCGAAAAAAATGAAAAATGTCTGAACCAGTAAGATGATCCCGAGCCCGCCGCCTAGAGCGTAAAGATATCGCAGCCGGTTTAGCGGTTTATCTTCATCCAAATTGAGAAGCATTATGACGAAAACGACCAGAACCATGATCGCTCCGGCATAGATCAATATCTGCACGGCGGCAATGAACGGCGCCGCAAGCGTCACATAAATGCATGACAGCGAGATAAACACGCCGACCAGCGAGATCGCGCTGTAAAGCGGATTTTTGTGATACACCATCGAGACCGCCGAGGCGATCGCGAGGCCCGCAAATAAGAAAAATAGAACAGTTGAAACCATTTCTTTATCGATTCAAAAAGAACACCACGATGATCGTCAGAATCACATTTCCCAAAGCGACCGGCAGCAAAAACTTCCAGCCAAAATTCATCAACTGGTCAAAACGAAATCGCGGCAGCGTTCCGCGTATCCAAATATACAAAAACAAAAATGCACAGATCTTGCCGATAAAGGCAGCATGGCTTACAACCGCGTAAGGGATCGAACCCGGCTCAAACAGATGGCTCAAACCCGGAACGTACCAGCCGCCGAGAAACAAAACCGTGCACATCACTGAGACGGTAAACATATTCACGTACTCAGCCATGAAAAAGAGTGCGAATTTCAGTGCGGAATACTCGGTGTGAAACCCGGCAACAAGTTCGGTCTCAGCCTCGGGAAGATCGAACGGCACACGATTGGTCTCAGCAAAGGCCGCGATCAGAAATACGAAGAAACCAATTATTTGCGGAATAATATACCACCGAAACGGCGAATTTATTTGTGCGAATATGATGCCGTTAAGATCGAGGGTTCCGGCAAGCATCACAACACCGATCACAGATGCTCCCATCGCAAGCTCGTACGAGATCATCTGCGCCGACGAACGCAGGCCGCCCATCAAACTGTATTTGCTGTTCGAGGACCATCCGGCAAGAGCGATTCCGTAAACGCCGACAGACGTAATTCCAAGAACAAAAAGAACGCCCACATCGATCCTCGCTATCGTCAACGGCAAAACATGAACACCGTCCCCAAGCCCCAGAGGCAGAAAGCTCCAATCGACCGATGTGATCGCCGGACCAAATGGATAAACGACCATCGGCATCAGTGCACAGGTCAAGGCAACCATCGGTGCCAGAAAGTAAATGAACTTTGTCGATTTGTCCGGAACCAGATCTTCTTTAAAGATAAATTTGAGCAAGTCGGCGAACGGTTGCAGAACTCCCCACGGCCCGACGCGATTCGGACCGATGCGGCCCTGGATCCAGCCCAGGACTTTGCGTTCAGCCAACACTGTATACGCGACTATCATCAGCACCATTTGAAACGCGATCAAAACTCCGACCGTGATCACGACAAACGGAAATGCAATTTTCGCAATTGGTTCCATACAAAACTATTTAGCCGGAGCACTCCTGTCCGCAACTCCGACGGCCGCAGCTTCAGCCAATCCTTCTTCACTTGAGACGCCATCCAAACCAAATTGAACGAGCGGCGAAACCAACAAATTCTCCGGTTTAGGATTGCCGTGGGCAAGCAGATGAAACTGAGCGGTCTTACTCGTCATCGTCGTCAGGCGATGCAATTTGTGGCCAACTTTCGGCACCTCAGAATTTTTACCGGCTGAGTCACTCATCGCCTCAACCTTTGCCTTCAATGCCAGAACGCAACCCGAGATATCTGTGTTAGCGGAGATCACATATTTAGCCTGAACCGGATCCGACTCGTCCTTTAGCATCGGATAGCGAAGCCCTTCGTATGCCGGAACGCTGTCGGCTATCGCCTTGAAAACCATAGACGCCGAAAGATCATAGCCAAACTCGACTCCCATCTCTCGAGCGATAAGGGCTGTGATCATCCAATCAGGTTTTGATTGATGAATTGGCTCGATCGCCTTGCGAACGCGCTGAACGTTGCCGGCGTTGTTTGTAAACGTTCCATCAACTTCAGCAAAACTCGCCGCCGGGAACACGACATCTGCAAATTCAGTTGTATCGGTCGGAAAAAGCTCCTGAACAACAACAAAATCCTTGCCCTGTAAAACACTCGCGTCCTGCAAACTGCCGCCAATCAGCAATGCCTTTGAATTTTTAATGGCTTCATCGATGGACTTTCGTCCCTGCGTCATGTCGTGAGCTCCGACCGAGTTGTTATATCGCGGCAGTGGATGCAGCAGCACGCGACGGTTTTCGGAACTGAAGGAAGCTGCCGATGCCGCGATCGCGGCCTGAGCCTCAGCCGAGAGTTCGCTGCCGAACATGATGATCAAGTCACCCTCGGTCTCGTTTATCGTTTTTCCAACCGCATGGATCTGATCGGCATCAACACCGAGCTTTCCGGCTGCCAGTTGACCGCTGCCAACATCTGCCAAGGCCAGTGCAAAAGCGTCGACCGAGCCAATATTTACGTGCACAAACTGCGTCGCCCGCCGCGAAAGTTCTATCGGCCTATCGTTTACACAAATAAATTTCGCTCCGCCGTTGCGAATCGCCTGCCGGATCTGTTTGGCAGTGTAAGTCTGTTCTTCTTCCGGCTCACCGCCGATCAGAATGATAGTTTTTGCATGACGGATCTCGTCGTGCGTACAAAGCGGCACGCTGAGGTTATCAAATATCGGAGCAAGGTCATTTACATCCGAAACGGCAAAGTTATCGCTGCCAATGGCATCAGCCGCAAAACGCTTTAGAGTAAAAACAGACTCGTTCGTCAATCTGGGGCTTGCAATGACGCCCACCGATTTTTCGTGTTCCTTTAATTTTTCTGCCGCAAATTTTATTGCTGCATCCCATGTCGCCGGAATAAGTTTGCCGCCCTTTGAATAACGGATCATCGGCGTCTTAATTCGATCAGGATGATTGATGAATTCGTGTGCGAAACGCGCCTTTACATCGAGGAATTCACCGTTTAGGCCATTCACGTAACGATCGCGAGCGACGATACGATGTACCGCTCCGCCGCGTGAGCCTATGGAAAACTGCATTCCGTCAGAACCGTAAACGTCTGTTGTAACCGTCTGATCGAGTTCCCACGGCCTTGTCTCGTGACGATAAACTCCGTCGAGCAACGTGCCGGTCGGGCAAACCTCGATACAGTTGCCGCACTGCGAACAGTTCAGCCAACCGCCGTATGTTCCGATCACGGTATTAGCGCCGCGATTACCGGCCTCAATTGCATCCTCACCCATCCACTCGCTGCAGACACGCGTGCAGCGCTTGCAGAGAATGCATCGCTGCGGATCGTTAGCGACGATCGGCGACAGATATTTTTCCGGCTGCGCGTTCTTCTTTTCTGAAAATCGCTGCTCGACATCGCCCCAATCGAAGATAACTTCCTGTAATTCACATTCACCGCCGCGGTCGCAAACAGGACAATCGAGCGGATGGTTAGCGAGTAAAAACTCGCCCATGGCACGCTGTGCCTTTTCAACCTCTTCGCTCTGCGTAGTGACGACCATTCCGTCCTGGCATATGATCGTGCACGAGGTTTGAAGCTTTGGCATTTTTTCGATGCGCACCAAACACATCCGGCACGAAGCCTGCAGTTCCAGATCCTTGTAATAACAAAACGACGGAATCCCAAAGCCCTTCTCGCGACACACATCAATAAGACGAGCGCCTTTATCGACGTCAAATTCCTTTTCGTTTATGGTTACTTTTATTTTTTCCGTCATTAACTCTTTCGCGTATATCGAGTTTCGGTTGCCTTTGCCTCGTCACCTTCGGGCGAAATATTGTAAGCAGTAATGACAACATTTTCGTTGTCGATCACATCAATGTCCGTCCGCCATCCCCATCGAGGCGTATCTGGGCCCGTGTAATAGTCGCCCGTCGCTGAAAACATGTTCCCCGCATCGCCTTTAGACAGCATCATTGCGGTAGACATATGAAAGCTGTCTACCCAGGCTGACTGAAACTTGTTCGTAGCAAGATCAAACCCGAGTATCGCAACGCCTTCGAAAGGTCTGCCGCTCAAACTGCCTGCATATTCATGAAGGATAAAGCGGCCAGCCAAAATCGCCGACATCTTTCCGGTCATTGGTGATTCGTCGGCCAGAACATCCGGCTCGAACCATGTTTTCGTAACGCCCTGCCATTCGCCGACCAATTGAGCCAATTGAGAATGAGGGCCACTCTCTTTCGACTCTTCAAACTTCATTCTGCAACCTCAGCGGCAGGCACCCTTTTCACTGCCCTTTTCTTCGCCGGTTTTTCGGCAGCAGGCGCCGATTCCGACCTGGCGGCAAAGACCGCCTTTTTTGCTTTTTGCCGTGTTTTGCCGAAACTGCCGGCAAATATTTTTCCTCGTCGTGTTCGCTTATCTCCCTTTCCCATAATCTCTTATTTCTCCGTGTTGTCTTTTGCGATGGTCGCTTTTCCGCCTAAAATTCCAATAATTTGATCTTGAATTTTGCTGTTTGCCGCCAGCCTCGTGTGCTCCTCACAGATCATTTTGTCTTCCGTAGCACCCAAGATCGAAGGCACTCCTGCTTTTTCGGCCTCAGTCTCCGCTTCGAGCGATCTTTTTGTGACGATACCGTCGCCAGGTGCGACCATTATCTTTTTGAGTTCGCCGTCGGTCACCTTTGATCCGTCCCGGCGAGTAAATCCAGCCGGCCTAAAGAGCGTTTTCCATTTATCCGCTTTGCCGTCTTGATAGACCAGGATCGAATCAGAGGCAGTTCCGCAATCAGAACCTAAAACGTAATAGGAAACTCCGCCCGTTTTCCCTGCTGCCGTACCCAACGCTTCATGAAACCTTCTTCCGCGATCCAGGGCGGCCTTAAAATAAACAGGGGCGATCTTCTTTTCATCCGTGTTAAATTTCGACCCGAATTTTTCGTCATTGATCACGCTCCAGCCATATTTTGACCAGACATTAGGGTCATAAATATCGATAGAAACCGGTTCAAGCTTTTCGTCAAACGCCCTCAACGTTCCTGGTGCCGGAAGAAGCTGGTACGCTGCAGGTATTGTAAAGACCATGAATTTGGAAGAATCCTGAACAAACGGCAGGTCGATGCGAATGCTGCCGATCGAATAGCCGTTCACAAGAGCGTTTAGCGAATTGACCGAGCCTTCATTTGGCGTTCCTAAGAGAATGATCTTGTCAAAATTTCTTGCGCCTTCCCACGTTGGTTTAGGCCTGTGTCCGTCGGCAGGCAGGTCAGCATCGCCGTACATTGCAGCATAACGCGAAATTAGACCGCCCATGGAATGAGCGACAATGTCGAATTTGAGATCCGGTTTTTTCAACCGAAGCTTTAACGCGTTGACCCTTTTTATTAAGAGTCGGGCATTCTCAATATTGTCGCGGCGCCAATCGTAGGCAAATATGTACAAAGAATCATGAAAGCCTTGCTCGGACCCGGCTTCCCAATCTTCTTCGTGATAGCCGCCTCTTTCGGCCATCGCCTTGATAAAGCCGGCGTAAACGTCAAAACCAGGCAGTATCCCGACCTTAACAGTCCGAAGGGCATCGGTCGCGATCAGATCATCGTTAGCTTTTGTTGGATCGGCAAAAATGGGAAGACGAAGGTCTTCTGACTTAGGCTTAAAGGTCCTGAACCAAACTTTTTCCCCTGTTTCTTTATGTCGAAGCTCAGAACCAGTAAGACCAGGGATCAGGATGACTGGATTTTTGCCCTGGGCATGCAGAGACAAGCTCGAAAGCGCAAGCACCAGCCCAACGCTAAAGCAAAATAGAAAATTTTTCTTCGATCTCTGCCTTGTCATTTATACGTTCGGAGTTACACCGTTGGAACCTGTGTTATCCGACAGCCATTTCTTAAAATCGCCCGGGAATTGCCTGATCGCGCTTTGTATCGGCCACGCCGCAGCATCGCCAAGCGGGCAAAACGATTTGCCCTCGATGTTGTCGCAGATATCGAGCATCAACTGTGCGTCCTCGGGCCGTCCGTCGCCGATCGAGATACGGTTGAATATCTTGACGAGCCAGTCGGTTCCCTCGCGGCAAGGAGTACACCATCCACAAGATTCGTGCCTGTAAAATTCGGTCAGGTTTTTGGTTGACTCCATAATGTCAACCGTTTCATCCATAACCATCATTCCGCCTGTTCCGAGCATCGAGCCGGCGGCTACCAGTCCTTCGTAATCGAGCGTCACATTTTTGCCGAGGATCTGGCCGGCGTTCATTATGTAAACGCTCGAACCGCCGGGAATGACCGCCTTCAGCTTTTTGTCGTCACGAAGCATCCCGCCGCAATCCTCGAAAATGAACTTTTCCATATCGGCATAGCCCATCGGAAGCTCGTAAACGCCGGGCTTTTTGACATGGCCGCTGATCGACCAAAGCTTCGTGCCGCCGCTCTTTTCTGTGCCGAGATCGCGCCATTTGATACCGCCCATTTCGATGATCTGAGGAATCGATGTAAAGGTCTCGACGTTGTTGACGATCGTCGGACATGCATAAAGCCCCTCGATCGCGGGAAACGGCGGCTTCATGCGCGGATGGCCGCGATAGCCTTCGAGCGAACTCAGCAATGCGGTTTCTTCACCGCAAATGTAAGCACCGGCGCCTGTGTGCGTATGCAGATCGAATGAGAAATTCTCATTACCGAGCACTTTCGCACCGAGAATTCCGGCTTCGCGAGCTTCCTGAATGGCGACATCCATAATATCGAGGAGATATCGATATTCGCCTCGTCCATAGATATAGCCTGTTTTTGATCCGAGCGTGTAGGCCGCGATGACCATTCCCTCAATAAGGGCGTGCGGGTCGTACTCCATCAAGTAGCGGTCTTTGAACGAACCCGGCTCAGACTCGTCGGCATTGCATACGATATATTTCGGTTTCGGCGAATCCCGCGGAACAAAGGACCACTTCATCCCCGTAGGAAATCCCGCACCGCCTCGTCCACGCAGAGCAGAATCTTTCACCTGTTGAATGATCTCGTCCTGTGTCATTGAAAGCGCCTTTTCGAGCGACTTATAGCCGCCGGTCTCGGCATACACCTTCAGCGTGTGGCCGTCTTTGACGCCAATTCGCTTTAATGACAATGGTTCACAGCCTATTGCTTTGATTTCCATCTATTTACAATCCATCAGGATCTTATCCACTTTTTCGATGGTCAGATCTTCGTGATAATCAAACCCGATCTGCATCATCGGCGCAGTGCCGCAGCTTCCGAGACACTCGACCATCGTAACGGTGAATTTGCCGTCTTCGGTCGTCTCGCCCGGATGAATGCCGAGTTTCGAACAAATGTGTTCGGTAATGTCCGGTTCGCCCATGATCCGACACGAAAGCGTCTTGCAGATCTGGATATGATGGCGGCCGACCGGACGTAAATTGAACATCGAGTAAAACGTCGCCGTTTCCCACACGTCCGTCACTTCCAAATTCAAAAACTTCGCAAGAAAATTCACGCCCGGATTATCGATCCAGCCGCGCTCGCGTTGAATTACAAACAACAACGGTATCAATGCCGAACGAGTGCGGTCCGCCGGATATTTCGCGACGTGCATCTTCATTTCGTCGATAACGGCCGAAGAAAACTCAGCGACCTCGTCTGTGACGAGGATCTTGTCCGTGTGACTTGTTGCGGTATGGGTTGCCATTATTACCTGTCGATCTCTCCCAAAACAATATCAAGCGACCCTATGATCGCCACAACATCCGCGACCATTTCACCCTCGCACATCACGGGCAGAGCTGCGAGATTTACAAAGCTCGGGCCGCGGAAATGAACTCGTTCGGGTTTTGGGCCGCCGTTGGATTTCATATAGACGCCGAGCTCGCCTTTTGAGGCTTCGATCGCGTGATAGACCTCGCCGGGCGGGACGTTAAAACCCTCGGCAACGATCAGAAAATGATGAATAAGCGAATCCATATGCTTTCGCATATCGTCGCGGTCGGGCAGAACGATCTTAGGCGAGTCGGCTTTGATCGGGCCCGGTTTCAATCTGTCTAAAGCCTGCTGGACGATCTTGTATGATTCGTAACATTCGCGCATGCGGACCTTAAATCTCGCCCAAACGTCGCCGTCCTGTTCGACAGGAATATCAAAATCGTAAGTTTCGTAACCGGTGTATGGATTGTCGCGCCGGAGGTCGAGATCGACACCGCTTCCGCGCAGACTCGGCCCGGTAAGTCCCCAATTTATCGCATCTTCACGCGAAATGATGCCGATACCTTTCGTTCGGCTTTGCCAGATCGTATTTCCCGTGACGAGCGTTTCAAACGTATTCATAGCCTCGGGAAAATCGGCCATGAACTGGTTGCATCGCCTTTCGAAACCGGCAGGAAGGTCCATCATCAACCCGCCGATGCGGAAATAGCTTGGTGTCATACGTCCGCCGGAAGCGGACTCAATGAGATTCAGAATTTTTTCACGCTGTCGGAAGCAATAAAAGAAAACCGACATTGCGCCGATGTCGAGACAGTGCGTTCCCAGCCAAACCATGTGTGAAGCAATTCGCTGCAATTCGCACATCAAAACGCGAATGACCTGAGCACGTTCCGGAATTTCCAGATCGAGCAGCTTCTCGGCCGCCATCACATAAGCGAGATTGTTGCCGAGCGGATTGAGGTAATCCATCCGGTCGGTGATCACGATTCCCTGTTGATACTTCTTGTATTCAAATAGCTTCTCCATTCCAGTATGGAGATAACCGATATCGGGAATGCATCCAACGACCAGTTCGCCGTCAAGCCTGAGATCGAGCCGAAGGACGCCGTGCGTCGAAGGGTGCTGCGGCCCCATCGACAGTGTCATTTCAGACTCAAGCGCGTTGTCGAGAACGCCTGTCTGGTTTGATATGTTGTTTACACCAACAGACATAACTTAATTTAAGCTGTAAGGCTCGTAGCCTCGCAGCGGATAATCTTTTCTCAACGCGTGGCCGTCAAAATCGCTCGGCAGCAAAATGCGACGCAGATCGGGATGACCATCAAATTTAACGCCGACCAGATCGTAAGTCTCGCGTTCATGCCAATTTGCGGTTTTCCAGAGGCCTGAGACCGTTGCGACATTCGGCTCGTCTTCGCTTAAAAGTACTTTCAAACGCAAGCGGCTGTGATGCGTCGTCGAAAACAAATGATAATTGACCTCGAAACGCGGATCTTCCTCAGGGCCTCGATCTGCCCCGCAAAGGTCAGCAAGCATGTCAAAGCCGTGACTTTCCTTTAAGAACGCGCAAATTTCAACGATAGACTCGCGCGGAACCGTGACCGTCACCTCGCCATGGCCTTCGGCGACGTTAGCCACCCAAGTCTCATTCTTTTCTTTCAGCTTTTCCACATAAGCGTGGAGCTTTTCAGTCATATCAACCTATATACCGCAGAATTTCTAGGAGGACCGCCGCCTCTCGTGCCGTGACGGCACCGAATATGGCCGTGCAGATTCGCCTGCCGCGACCTCGGTTTCCATTTCGCGCTCCAAGGCTGTACCCTCAGTGACCGGCAACGTTCCCGGAACCATGGATTCGCGCGATTCGGATTCAAATGTATCGCGCCGATCCTTGACCGATTCCTTCATTATCTTGTCCTGAAGCATCAAGATAGCATGCACGAGCATTTCGGGCCGAGGCGGACAGCCGGGAACGTAAATATCCACCGGAACGATCTTGTCAACGCCCTGAACGATAGCGTAATTGTCGAAAACACCGCCCGATGTCGCACACGCGCCCATTGAGATAACCCATTTGGGTTCAGGCATTTGGTCGTAGATCCTGCGCAGCACTGGAGCCATCTTTCGCGATACGCGGCCGGAGACGATCATTACATCGGCCTGCCGCGGCGAGGCTCGAAAGGTCTCAGCTCCAAACCGAGAAAGGTCATTACGGGCCGAAACTGTATTCATCATCTCGATCGCGCAGCATGCCAGGCCGAACGTCGCCGGCCAAAGGCTAGATTTACGTGCCCAATTAATGACGGCGTCGAGCTTAACAGTCACGACGTCGGGCAACGATTCGAATAGATGATTTTCTAAGCCCATACTAATTTAGTCTAAAGTCCTTAGTCGTGAGTCCTATGTAAGAATCGATTCGTCTTGTTCGGACCAAGACTTGTGACTCAAAACTTCCGACCCTCAAGCGGCGATCTTGATCTTCTCAGCTTCCGAACGAAGGTGTTTTGCCAGGGCCTTTGCCTCTTCGCGAGCCTCGGCACGGGCCTGCAGCCCCCAATCGAACACGCCTTTTTTCCAAACGTAGATATAACCAATAACCAATGTCGCCACAAAGGCCATTATCTCAACGAATGCAATCGTGCCGAAGGCGATCCCGCTGATCTTTTCCTCAGCCATAAGGCTTTTGAACGCGACCGCAAAAGGTATAATAAACAGAACTTCGATATCGAACAAAAGAAAGATGACCGCAACGGTATAGAACTTGATCGAAAACTTGTCACGCGCGGATCCGATCGGGTCTTTGCCGCACTCGTACGGCATGAGTTTTATGGCTGTTCGCTTACGCGGGCCTATGAGCTGCGTGACCAGCAGCTGGCTGATGCCAAACCCCGCAGCAACCAAAAACATGATCGCGATCGGGACATAATCGAACACATTGTATTCAGACATTTAGGGTTGCCGTCCTTTACGGTTTTTTCCAGCCTGGGCTGTAGAAATACCGTTCTTAATCACTCAAAACATTGAGAATTTTGGCACAAACTCAATCGTAAGTTAAGCGTGAATTAGTGTCAAGGCGTCTCAACTCAAGCAAAATGACCTCTGCGTCGGGTAAGTAAGCCCTCGCCGAACTAATTATTCATTGACCGCAAATATAAGCGTATGGTAACTTTAATGTTGGCGGAGTACGCCGCCATACCGCTGTTTTTCCCGCATCTTTCAGGTAATTACACTGTGATCTCTGGTTTCAATACAGACGTAAAAGTCGACGACGTCGTCTATCATATCCAGACCGAGGATAAAGGGCTTAAGTCGCGCCTTATAATCTCGCTGGTCTATGATCGCGGGACGATCCTTGCTAGTAAGCGCTCATCGTATGACGATCTGGCGAATGGAAGCTTTGATGAGAACGTGCTGGCGGAACGGCTTCAAAAACAGCATAAGCTTATATGCGCAGCGGTAAAGGCAGGTAGGATCAACGACCTGAAAGCGATGACCGACAATCAAGGCAAAAAAGCTTCAGGCCCAAAAACCGAGACTGTACCTGAGGTTCAACCTGCCTACGAGCCATCCATCAACCAACCTCAACCGGTCGCAATGGTCGATGTGCAAACGGTTGTAACCTACAGTTCACCCGTTTCGGCCGATGAAATGACGCAGACGCCAATTTCGATGCCCGACGATGGCGCTATTTCCGGCTTAGATCTTGAAATACTTGACGATGGCCCGATCTTTGATGCCGTATGCATTGTAGAGGACGAAACTGTTCTCGCCGCAGAAGCTGTAGCTGTCGTAAGCGAACTTTCAGGGACTGATCGTCCCACACATAACAAGCTTAGCCTCGAGTTGCTCGGCGAAACAAAATTCAAAGGCGGCGAACGGCGCGATGTCAATATAATGGTTTGCCGAGGTTCCGATCGTAAGGTTGTCAGCGACGCGCAGATAATGATCAAGGTCCTCGGATCAAGTTTCAGGCCGCTGATCTTTCACGCAAAATCAGACAAAAACGGCCTCGCAAAAGTTCATCTGCAATTGCCTCATTTTCAGGCGGGACGAGCCGCATTATTGGTTCGGGTGATCAGCGGCGGCGAAGAACTCGAGCTGCGCCGCATCGTCACGCCGGGCTAACCTCACAAATCTCAGATCTCAAATTTCAAAGTTGAAATAAATGCGGCCAAAGCGGAAACTTGAGCTAATGGCCGCTGTAAATATTTCACTCAACGGTGAAGAGCGCGAAGTTCCTGACAAGATAAGCCTGGACCAACTTCTCGATCTTTTTTCGATGCCGAAACAACGGGTCGCGATCGAAGTGAACGGTGAAGTTGTCCGGCGCGGTGCGTGGCCCGAGACGTTCATCGGCGAGCGCGATAGGATCGAAGTCGTACATTTTGTCGGCGGCGGCTAAACACGCTCAAAATTAAGGAGTAAAGGATGAAAGGAGAATTACAAATTCCCTTTTTCCCTCTGCTCCTTTCCTCTTCTCTGTGTTCTCTGTGGTAAATTTTCTTTTATGTCGGATAGTTTTCGGTTAGCAGCCACAACTTTTACTTCGCGTCTCATCATCGGCACCGGCAAATATCGTTCTTATGACGAGATGAAGGCGGCGCACGCCGCATCCGGTGCTGAAATGGTGACGGTCGCCGTTAACCGCGTACCGCTTGACGGCAAGACAGAATCGTTCCTCGATCATCTCGATGCCAAAATGAAGATCCTGCCGAACACGGCAGGCTGCTACGACGCAGAACACGCAATTCGCACGGCGAGGCTCGCCCGTGAAGCTCTCGATACCGCGTGGATCAAGCTTGAGGTCATCGGCGACCCTGTGACTTTGCTTCCTGACAACGAACAAACGCTCGAAGCGGCAAAAGTGCTTGTTAAAGAAGGGTTTACCGTCCTGCCTTACTTCTCCGACGATCTGATAATGGCCAAAAAACTGCTCGACGCAGGCTGTCCTGCCGTGATGCCGCTTGCGGCGCCGATAGGTTCCGGAATGGGCGTGCAAAACCCTTCGAACTTAAGAATAATGCGTGAACAATTGCCCGATGCCACTATCATCGTCGATGCCGGAGTCGGCGTGCCGAGCGATGCGGCGATCGCGATGGAACTCGGCGCTGACGCAATTCTAATGAACACAGCTATTGCCGAATCACGCGAGCCGGCGCAGATGGCAACCGCAATGAGATTCGCGGTCGGAGCCGGACGCCTTGCATACCTTGCGGGCCGAATGCCAAAACGGCTTTATGCTTCAGCATCGAGCCCTATCGATGGCGCGATCAAATAGTACACTTTAGAAAGTGAGTATTAAGATCTTATTTTTTGGAGCTACAGCGGACATTGTCGGAAACCGCGAGGTTTCGATCGAATATGCGGCAATAAGTGTTTCGCAACTGATCGAGCAGACGATCGCCGATCATCCGCGGCTCGCCGCTCAAAAACTGCTCGTTTCGGTTGATCAGCAATACGCTAAAGGCGATGAGATGATCCGCGATGGCGATGAAATTGCTATATTTACTGCCGTTTCGGGTGGTTGATAGGCAATTGAAACCATCCTGAAACACCAATATATTTGCAAGTGCGTGGACTTTTTTGAACTTACAACTGAACCGATAGATATTACCGCCGTTTCAAGGCGTGTCGTGCCGCCTGAGTGCGGGGCGACTGTTACGCTTGACGGGTATGCTCGGAAATTTACAAAAGACAAAACCACCGGCGAGGTGCGCGAGACGCATTACCTTGTTTATGAAGCCTACACAGAAATGGCGCTGAAAGAGATGCAAAAGCTCATCGACCAGGCAAAGCAGGAATTTGAGATCTCGAACGTCGGCATTGTCCACCGCACGGGCCGGCTTGAGATCGGCGAAACAAGCGTCGTTATCGCTGTCGCCTCGCCGCACCGCAAAGCCGCCTTTGCCGCCTGCGAATGGCTCATCCGCGAACTAAAACGCACAGTTCCCATCTGGAAAAAAGAAGTGTATGCCGGTGGTGAATCTTGGGTCGAGGGCGAACGATGACGTCTGAATACATTTTTTGTTGCTGACCTTGATATACCCTGACATCCGCTTGACTTTGCTGTAAAACGGCTCATAATAAACTCGTCTAAATTCTGTAAACAATTTTCCGATAGCCGAGTGACGCGACGCCATAACAGCTACGTGTCTTTGACCGGAAAGTCTTAAACCAATGGAGAGGAGAAGTATTTTGAATATGTTGGACAATCAAGTTTCAAACAAAAAGAATGTCAAAATGCACTTTATGCTTGCATTCGTGTTCGCCGTAATGACGGCGTTCGCTGCAAACGTAAGTGCCGCGACATTCGTGGTCAATAACACGGGCGACGTGCAAGACGCGACACCTGGTAACGGTGTTTGCGAAACCGCTACCGGCAACGGTGTTTGTACGCTACGCGCCGCGATCACTGAGGCTAACGCCCTTGCGGGTGCGGATATTATTACGCTGCCGGCAGGGACCTATACGCAATCGCTGGTATCTGCCAGTGAAGATGCAAATGCAGGCGGTGACTTGGATATCACATCGCCAATTACCATCAATGGAGCCGGTGCAGCATCGACGTTCATTCAGGCCAATGCGGCACCAAATACTGCGGTCGAGAGAGTTATTCACATTCTCGCCGGCGGAACCGCTGTTACGATCGACGGTGTAACTATAGAGAACGGCTTTGTTCCGGAAGCGGTCGAAGCCAGCTCACGCGGCGGCGGTATCCGGGCCGGCACTAACGCTGCTGGTGACTCTGCTATAAATCTTACAGTCACCAACTCTACTATTCGGAATAACCACGCCGACACACGCGGCGGCGGATTGGTCATGAATAAGGGCAACCTGACGGTAACCAATTGCACATTTTCCGGTAACTCGGCAGGAAGCGCATTTGGTAACAGCGGAGCAGGCGGCGCAGTGTTGGTCGACTCTACGAACGCTACTGTTACTGATCCCGCTCCCTCACAAACCGCGACCTTTACAAACACGGTGTTCGACAGCAACAAGGCCGAGTCATCTGTCGCAAACACTTTTGGCGGAGCCTTTATTATTCGGGCAAGACAAGCAACCGTTACTTTCGACCATTGCACTGTAACGAACAATCTTTCGCACACAACCAATCTTGCGGCAACCTGTGCTGCAGGACAAACCACTCCGTGCTCAGCAAATGCGGGCGGCCTCTATAATCAGAATGCCCACATGATCATCACGAATGGCTCTGTTATTTCAAATAACACGGTCGATAACGATTTTACTTCTACGTCAGTGAGTTCAGGCTCTACAGGCGGCGCCCTGAGGAATCTGAACTCGACAGATGATTCGACCATTGACGTTATTAACAGTACGATCAGCAATAACGTAGCAAATAATGACAATTTGCGTGCGGATGTCCCCCAAGGCGGCCTCGCCGGCGGCATTCAAAATGTTAACGCTACCACTGCAGGAACGTTCATTGCTACGTTGAATATCGACCATTCTACCGTCAGCGGTAATACCGCTACCGGTCCGGGCGGCATCGCCGGCGGTATTGCATCTTATGAAGGTTCTGCGGCACCGGGCGACGTACTTCTGAACGTCACTAATTCGACGATCTCGGGCAACAGTGCCCATGATGCAGGCGGTATTTATACCGACGGGCCTCATCAGACTACCCTTATAGATTTCTCGACGTTGGCAAATAACTCTGCTGATGCGGCTGCCGGAGAGGCCGGCGCCATTCTGCAGGACAGTACGGCCGGCGGTACAACCTTTATCTCAAACTCTATATTTGCTGACAATTTGGCATTTGTAGCCGGCACGAATGACCTGGACGGTTTTCTAACTGCGGGCATCGCAACACAGATTCAGTCATTTGGTTACAATCACGTCGAAAATGGCGTGGCGTTTACGACAGGACCAGGTGACGTTACATCAGGCGACCCCTCACTTGCTGTATTGGCAAACAACGGTGGCCCAACAAATACCCATTTACCCGGAGCTGCCAGCGTTGTTTTGAATACGATCCCCAATGGCACAGGCGGCTGCGGCAGCCCGGTCAATAACGATCAGCGTGGCCTCGCACGTCCGTTCCCTGCAGCGGGTGCATGCGACAAGGGCTCCGTTGAAAGACAGGCTGCGGAGGCGGCAACGCCAACGTCGACAAATACGGCGACGGCAACGAACACGCCTATCAATTCACCAACCAATACGAACACGGCAACTGCAACCAGTACCGCGACGGCAACGCCGACAAACACGCCGAACGCAAACTGCAGTTGGAGTAATGGCGGACTCAATCCTCAGGCTAATACGGAAAGTGGAGTTGCAGCCCCCGCTGGCTTCTTCTGGAGCGAAGTGCAGCACGATGCCGGCAATTTGACAGAGTCGAACACAACCTCCGGTATTGGCGCGATTCAGGGTTCAAACCGTGTCGCGGATGATTTCACCATCTCGCAGCCGTGTTTTATCAGCACCATAGACTTTTACGCCTATCAAACTGGAGCACCAGCCACGCCGTCACCATTTACCGCCTACACTCTGCGGATCTGGAACGGAACGCCCGGAGCCCCGGGAAGCACGGTAGTCTTTGGAGACACGACAACGAATCGACTTGCAGCATCGGTGGATTCGACATACTTCCGAATATTCAATACCGTAGTTCCGCCTCCGGGAACCGCTCAGGGAACCACCCGAAAGATATGGAAGAATACTGTGTCTATTGGCACAACGCTTCCTGCGGGAACATATTGGATTGACTGGGCGTCATCGGTTACAGGTGGGGCAAATCACTTCCACCCGACCAAGACGCTCGCTGGTGCTCGAACAGCCGGTCCGGCTCTCGACAATGCTCTGCAAGGTGATGCGGCAGGAGCGGTATGGACACCTATCATTGATACCGGCAACCCGGCCACTGCACCTGACGTTACGCAGGACTTCCCATGGGATGTCGTGGGTCTGACGGGCACGCCGACTGGCACACCTTCGAATACAAATACCGCAACGGCTACAGCCACGGCTACCTTTACGCCGACGCCTCCCGATACGGTCTGTGACTTGGTCGAGAACTTCGGCGATGTTACAAATCTGCCGGGCTGGGTATTCCAAAACAACAGTAGCCCGATCGGTGCCGCATCATGGTTCCAGGGTGAAGTAAGTGTTTTCCCCGCACAGGGACAGCCCACTCCCCCGTCGCCGACGCCTACAAGCTCGCCGGCACCATACCTCGGTGTTAATTATCAGAGCGGAGCTGGCACGGCAACCCTGAGCAACTGGGCAATGACCGCACCGGTACTTCTGCAAAACGGCGGCCAGTTGACCTTCTATACGCGAACGGTCGACACGGTTCAATTCCCGGATAGACTCCAGGTTCGTATGAGTACTAACGGCACGAGCGTAAATGTTGGAACTACCGCAACGGATGTTGGCGACTTTACAACGCTTCTGCTCGATATCAACCCGACATATACGCTGGGCGGATATCCGAATACGTGGACGCAGTTCACTGTTACGATCAGCGGCATGGGAGCACCGGCAAAAGGACGTCTGGCATTCCGTTACTTTGTCGAAAATGGCGGAACGACCGGTGCAAACTCTGACTACATTGGTATCGACACAGTTGAATACCATTGTACGTTAGCGACGCCGACGGCCACCAACACCAACACCGCAACGCCTACGCCTACAAGTGCAGGAACCCCGTCGGTCGCCGGTGTGGTAAC
>CAZGSC010000062.1:0-18097 GCA_964528325.1 uncultured Chloracidobacterium sp.
AACAGTGTTATGAAAGCCGTTCCAAATATTTTCCAGTCCATGTCCTCAAGTCTAGAGTCTTGAGAGTCTTGAGTCCAGAGATAAAAGTGCTTGCATCTTTTGTTGATTTCGTTCAGAATTCGCTAAAACTGCTCTCCGATCAGAAAAATATACAACTATGGCAAATTCTCTATTTCGCAAAAAATCAATAGCGCAGATACAGGCCGATGCGGCCGCAGGTTTTTCTGACGCCGAACTCGTTCCAGGAGCGCCTGGCGAAGGACATGTTGGATTGCGTCGCTCGCTCGGCACGTTTGATCTTACAATGCTTGGAATAGCAGCGATCATAGGCGCAGGCATTTTTGCGATGGTCGGCCAGGCCAGCTATAACGGCGGCCCGGGCGTTATATTACTGTTCATTTTCGCCGCCATAGCCTGCGGATTTGCGGCGCTATGCTATGCGGAGTTTGCATCAAAGATCCCAATTGCGGGCTCTGCGTACACTTATGCTTATGCCAGCTTCGGCGAGTTGCTGGCGTGGATAATTGGATGGGACCTTTTGGTCGAATACGCCATCGGGAACATCGCCGTCGCGATCTCGTGGAGTGACTATTTTACCAGCCTTCTTGCTGCAAACGGCATAAACATACCGCTCAATTTTACGATGGATTTCCTTTCGGCTAAACGCGGTTTCGCGGCCGTCAGTGAAGTGTTAGCCGGCGGCAAGACAGCTGAAGCTCTGCAGGCAGCATGCGCGGCAAAAGACGCCGCCGTTTCATGCGGACAGATGGACGCATACAATGCCTGGCTCCACGCTCCTCATGTCGGAGGGTTGCCGATCATTGCCGATCTTCCGGCACTCGGAATTGTATTTGTGATCACCTCGCTCGTCTATGTCGGTATCCGCGAATCAAAAACCGCGTCAAACATCATGGTTGGCGTAAAGCTGGCGATCATTCTGTTGGTTATCATTCTCGGCGCATTTTACGTCAATACGGCAAACTGGCATCCGTTTCTGCCAAATGGCTTTGGCGGCGTAATGTCAGGTGTCGCAGCAGTATTCTTTGCATACATTGGATTTGATGCGTTATCGACAACGGCCGAGGAATGCAAAGATCCATATAAAACGCTGCCGCGCGGCATGATCTACAGCTTGCTGATCTGCACGGTTCTTTATGTGGTTCTGGCGCTCGTCCTTACCGGGATGGTAAATTACTCAAAACTCAACGTTGGTGATCCGCTTGCGTTCGTGTTTGGTCCCGAGGGCGTAAACATTCCTTGGGTCTCGGGAATTATTGCAGTAAGCGCGATCATTGCCATTGCGACAGTACTGCTCGTTTTCCAGCTCGGCCAACCGCGGCTTTGGATGGCGATGAGCCGCGACGGGCTGCTGCCGAAGATATTTTCCTCGATACATCCGAAATTCAGAACTCCGTGGTTCTCAACCATTCTGACCGGTTTTTTGGTTGCCGTCCCGGCATTGTTTATGAACTTGTCCGAAGTCACAGATCTTTCGGTGATCGGAACATTGTTCGCGTTTACGATCGTCTGCGCCGGTGTGCTCGTAAAGGATAAAGAATTTGCCGGCGAAAAACGCTTTGTGCCGTATATCAATTCTCAATGGATCGCACCTATTTTATGTGTTGTGGTAATGGCGGCGATCATTTATTTCAACGGTGACGCTGCTATTAGCTTCTTTAGTGAACTCACACCTGCAAAAGGCGAAACGACCTGGGTTGCCCTCACGCACAAAATTCCGCATTTCGTCTTTTCGATCTTTTCACTCGTTATGGTCGCTTTGTGTTTTGTGCATCGTCTTTCACTGATACCGGTACTCGGCGTGATGTGCTGCACATATTTGATGACCGAGCTCGGCTGGACAAACTGGTTTCGCTTTGCGGTTTGGCTGCTAGTCGGATTGGGCGTTTATTTCTTATACAGTTATAAACACAGCAAACTCCATCAGCATGAAGCTGAAACTGCTTAGGCGATAGAATTAATAGTCATCGGCGACAATGTCAGTTCACACAAAACTATGTCTTAAACGGTTATTTTGAAGTCAAAAAGCAGGAAATTTTTGATCAGAAGCCTTGTCGTAAATAGCGTGCCATTCGTTTTTGAAGCAACCGTTGACACGATGCCGAAATGGGTCGGACGACATTCCCGTTTTGATCACTGATCAAATCACTGAGAGAAGTGCGAATAGTATGCTGGATAGAATTATTTGTACTTAATCGTCAAAGCGCAATTCTTCAATGATCTCAACCAAATATTTTCGGCCAAGGTCTAGGTCATCAGGTTTTAAGGAAACGGCGCCCACAACGGCATGTCCGCCGCCGCCATAACGTTCGCAGATCTCAGCGATGTTGTGCGTGCGCGGCCGCGGTGACCAGGGGTTTGAGCCGACAGAGATCTTTGTGCGAAATTCGCTCTGCGTAAGCGCAACATTGTAGGTCGTTTCGGGATAGAAATAATACGGAATGAACTTGTTATAGCCGTCAACGTCCGTATCTGTAAGGTCAAAGCTGACTACGCCGCGTTCATATTTTGCGCGTTCCTTGATCATGTTGACGGTGTTCCAATGGCGTTCGAGGATAGGCGCGAGTTTTGCCTGTATCTCTTCACTTTCAACGATCTGATCCAGCGAACGCTCGGCCATTTCTCTGATGACGTATTCGACAAACGCCGGATCTTTTTCACCTTCGATCACCTGCATCAATTTCAGAGCTGAGGAACGCAGCTCGACACATTGTGCCGGTGATTCGTAAAGAGCTCCGTCGATGATGTGTGCCCATTCGATCAACTCTGCAAGTGATTCGTCTTCGAAATCAAAGTTTTCTTTTGCTATACGTGCAATAAACTCGGCGCAGGATTTGCTCGTGGTATCAAGAAATTTTTTACCCGAAGTATCGGCAAGAAAATGTTCTTGGTCAGCAGGCGAAAGAAAAGCTGATTGATGATGGTCGAACCACCACGTCAACCGCTCGTCAGGACAGTATTTGAAATCAACGATCGCATTTTCGTCGCCGTCAAATTGCTCGCGGTCAAATGCATTTCCCGCTCGATGCATTGTCGGCGTATAGGAGATCTCAGCTTGCTGGTCTATCTTTTCGCGGTAAAATTTGCTGAATATCGCAGCCGATGCCGCGCCGTCGAAACAGTTGCCGTGATAGAGTATTCTAAGTTTCATATGGTCAGACGCAAAACATATTAGGCTAGAGGACACGGCTGGTTTCGTCAAGGAAACATATATGAATATCAGGGTTGCCACATCTGCAGATGCTGATCCGCTGGTTGAATTCAACATGGCGATGGCGTTGGAAACAGAAAGCAAAGAGCTTGATGCCAATGTGTTGCGAAGCGGGGTCGGGGCTGTTTTTAGTGATGAGAAAAAGGGATTTTATGTCGTTGCGGAAGAAGACGCAAAGATCATCGGCGGCTTGATGATCACGTTTGAATGGAGCGATTGGCGCGACGCTTGGTTTTGGTGGATTCAGAGCGTGTATATTTTGCCGGAGGCTCGCGGACGTCAAATTTACAGCCGACTCTACGAATTTGTAAAAGAGCACGCAGCCCAACAAGGCAACGTGTGCGGATTCAGGTTGTATGTCGAATCAGAAAACCATCATGCACAGCGCGTTTACGAAAAGGTCGGGATGCAGGGCTCGCATTATCTAATGTACGAAGAAAAGCTATGACAAAGATAAGCGAAGCTGAGTTTGCTCGTATTTGCGATGGCATATTTGAAGATCGTGAAAGCATTATCAAACATAATCCGATCGGAACACCCGAAGAGATATTGTTCTGGATGCTGTTGAGTTGTCTTATCAGTTATATGAACCTGACCGACATAGAAACGCCGTGCTTTTTTGGAAAGCCCGATGCAAAAACCTATCGTGATGCTGTTGTCTTTGTGCTCAGGGACCGACGAACAGTAGAATTCGATGTCGATAAATATTTGGATGTTTTAACAAATGATAATTGAGACTTTTGTATTGACACCCTTTCAACAGAACACGCGCATTGTTGCCTGCGAGGAAACTCGCAAGGCGATCTGTATCGATCCCGGTGAGAGATCGGACGAACTCGTTGCGTACATAAGTGATCACGATCTGGAGTTACAGGCGATAGCGATAACGCACGGACATCTTGACCATATTGGCGGCACATCTGATCTTGCTAAGAGTTTCCCTAACGCCGAGATCCTGATCCACAAGGACGACGAAGATCTGTATTACGGCCTTCCGCAGCAGCCTTTGATGATGGGCATTCCGCAATCGCAATTAACGGCGCTGGGTTTTGATTATGATGATCCGCCGCCGGTGACGCGAAACTGGAAGCATGGAGAAACCTACGATGTGGGCAGCCTGAGGTTTTCAATACGCCATTGCCCGGGACACACTCGCGGCCATGTCGTACTGGTCGAAGAAAAGGAACATGTAGTGTTCACAGGAGATTGCTTATTCAGCGGCTCTGTAGGGCGAACCGATCTGCCGGGCGGCGATCACGGCCAGTTGATCGAATCGATAAAGGCCAACATTCTTTCGTTAGAGGATGACTTTGTTGTCTACTGTGGCCACGGTCCGGAAACGACGGTAGGCAATGAAAAAGTCTCGAATCCGTTTCTGAATGGCATGTATCAGATCAGCAGCGGCAAATTATATTAGACTAAATAATACAGTTCTTAAGGCCTCAATTTGAGCTTGTACACCTTTAACAAGCCTGTAACTGTGCCGGTATCTCGCTCATACCATTTATCAATGTTGTCCAGATTTGCTCCCTCTTCCGCGGGTACAATTGCGTAAGAGATCAGCGGTTCGTTAGCTGTGGCCTTTGAGAAATTCTTGGCGAAATCACTGTATAACTTTACTTCCGTGTTGATCTCCTGTGCCGTGATCGGAGCAGAATGAGTTCCGAGCGCCGGCAGCGCTCGCTCCGATCCAAAAAGTGCAGCGGTGATCTCAAACGCGCCTGCCTTCAAACCTTCTTCAACATCTTTTTCGCCATATCCGCCGTAATAAAGAAAGCAATAGAAAAGGCGTTTGTTTTCAGCGATGCCTATGCCGCCTGCCGAGGTAGTATGCGAACTCCACAGCGGCCGCAGATCAGCGATAGTGGGAATAAAATCTGACCAGCCGGTATTTGCCGCATACACAGCACTTCCCTTTGTTGGTGATCGTTGCTCCTGTTTTTCGACATGACGAATCGCAGGGATCGCCAGATCGCGAAGATCAGCGAATTGGCTGTTACGAGTTGTAGAGCCTGTAGCTTCAACTACGCCCCAACCGGCAGCAATTATCGCAATATAAAGGAGTGCCTTACGAGCCTCACCCTTCTGCAAGACCATGGATAAGAAAAGTGCCAACGCCGTCAGGACCATATAGTTGGCAATGAAAACCTCGTAGTGGATCGGCTGCAGCGAGTGGCCGGTTACGATCTGCTGATTGAACAAAACAAGAGGCGTCACAGCAAATGCGAGAGCGAACAACGTACGCGGAGCCCTGATCTGTGCACCGCCGCGCCAGACAAAAATCGCGATCCCGATAGCAACGATCAGTCCGAAGATCATTGACGGTGAATCGAAGTCCGGCAGACGTGTGTTTGTCAGAAGCTGCACGCTGTCTATATGTGCTCCGCGTTCAGAGAGCATCAAAAAATACGGGATCAAAACCGCGATACCGATAACGCCCACGGTTACTGCGCTGATGAGTAAATTTTTGAGATTTTCCCGGTGCCAAATTAGGCTCAATACAAAAATACAGGCAAGCCATGCCGCAGCAGCTGTCCAAAGAAAAAAATATGAAAATACAAGGAGGGCAAAAATAAAACCGCTCATCAGCGCATAAAGAACCGCTTTTTTTCGAGTATCAGTATTCAGCGAAAGCCACACTGATCCGCAAAAAAGGAAAAAGAACGGAAACGCAAATCCCGGCTGATAGCGTCTCAAAAACGGAAAAAAATCGACAAGTATCTGGCCCGCGATCCAATCCCGCAGCTCCCCTTCGTAGGCAACGGCAGTTCCGAAACAACACACCAGCAAGACACCCGTCGCAGATAAAGGTCCGTCACCGGTGATCTTGAATAAAAGCCAAAATATGAACAATGCGGCAAGAGCGGAGCACAAAACATTAAGAAAGATAAAAGCCGTCGAAGCAGTAACGCCCAGCAATTTTGCGGGCATAGCGATCGCGTATGCCGGTATGAACTGGATCGAATACAGCGATTCATGCGGCGCTTCGGCTGCCATGTATTGATCATACTTGCGCGGCTTGCCGTTTATCAGGGCATTTACATAGGCTGAGTATGCAACCTCGTCAAAATTAGCAACAAAGTAAGCTCCGTGCCACGCCGAACCTTTTACAATGGAAAAATTGATCTGAGGATACATGGCCAGAAAGACCATAAAGACGGTTGGCAGCAAGGCGTATTTCCAGTTTTTTACGTTCATGATATTGGTCAGCATTGAAACTGACAAAAATATTCCCGGGAAAGAACTTTGCGATTTTTTAATGAAGAAAAGGCCGGAACGATGAATTTCGCTCCGGCCTTGATTTTAATATAAAAAGTTCGTTTTTGGGTAATTACGCTACGGTAATTTCCTTCGTCAAATATACGTCCTGAATCGCATTGAGCAATTCGACGCCTTCTGCCATCGGCCGCTGAAACGCCTTGCGCCCTGAGATCAGGCCCGTGCCGCCGCCGCGTTTATTGACGACAGCAGTTCTGACCGCATCGGCCATGTCGCTGGCGCCTTTCGATTCGCCGCCGGAATTTATCAATCCGCAGCGCCCCATATAGCAATTCGCGACCTGGTAACGAACAAGATCGATCGGATTATCGGTGGTCAGTTCATCGTAGACCTTTTTGTGTGTCTTGCCGTAGCTTCCCGATTTATTCATCGCCGGATAACCACCGTTGCGTTCGGGTAATTTTTGCTTGATGATGTCGGCCTGGATCGTAACGCCAAGGTGGTTTGCCTGAGCAGTAAGATCGGCCGCCGTATGCATATCGCCTTCGTCGGTCTTGAATTTTGAATTGCGCAGATAGCACCACAAGATGGTCGCCATGCCTAGTTCGTGGGCATATGCGAACGCCTCCGCAACCTCAGTGATCTGACGCGTCGATTGATCCGAACCAAAGTAGATCGTCACACCCACAGCGACCGCTCCCATATTGCTGGCCTGTTCGACGGTGCCGAACATAACCTGATCGAACTGATTCGGATACGTAAGCAATTCGTTATGATTGATCTTTACGATAAACGGTATCTTGTGGGCGTATTTGCGAGCTACCGATCCAAGCACGCCGTATGTCGACGCGACGGCATTGCAGCCGCCTTCGATCGCGAGTTTCACAATATTTGCGGGATCAAAATACATCGGGTTTGGAGCAAAGCTTGCTCCTGCTGAATGCTCGATGCCCTGATCGACCGGCAAGATCGACAGATAGCCAGTGCCGCGCAAACGCCCGTTGTCGCTTAGCGTCTGCAGCGAGCGCAAAACATTCGGATTGCGATCCGAACTCGCCCAAACGCGGTCAACAAAATCGCCGCCCGGCAGTTGTAAATTTTCCTTTGGTATCGTTTTTGAAACGTGATTGAGTAAGGTATCGGCTTCGGCACCCAAGAGTTCTCTGATCTTATCAACAGACATCTGTTCTCTCCTAAAGATTATTATGTGGTAGAAACAAACTTGTTTTTGGGAATTATAACATACCGATGCTCGAACGGCACCTGCCCCGGAGTTTACAAGGTCCTGACGTAATTACAGAGTTGAGGGTGGACTAACTTGCCTGGTTTTCGACCTTGGCGAGAGCAGCGATCTTTTCGCGTTTTGAGACAACGACGCCGCCGGGTTTTTCGATCGTGATAGCGAACATTTCCGCGCCTTTTGCTTTTAACTTTGCGTTTATCGGAACTATCACTTCGCCGTCAGCGGTTACGTCAAATGTCCCGCCGTCAATGGGTGTAGCCTTGTCTTGAGTTTTGTCGAAGATCCAGAGTTGGTAGGTCTCTTTTGCAACGTCATTCACCGGAAGGCCCTTAAATCGCATATAACCTTCCTGCTTTTCATCGCTCCAGATCACGTCACCGGTGATCTGCTTCATTTCTTTGACGTTGCCAGCTGTCCACGTTGCTTTGACCATCCCAACGCCCGAGCGCATCATTTCATCACGCTGTCCAGCCGGAGTAACAGGTTGGGTTGCGGCGGGCTGATCCTTAACACCAGCCACATCTGTTGGTTTGGTTCGCGTGGTCCAAATGTTGAGAACGAGAGCGATACAAGCCGCCGCCGCTGCGGCCCAACCAAGCCAACCGAACCACGATATTCCGCCTCGTTCAACTTCTTGCTGACGAATCCTCGACGGCGGCCATGGCGATATCGTTTCAGTTTCTGCGGCACCGATAAATTTTTCCGCATCCGCCGTTATCTTTGAATACAGGTGAGCAGGAAGCGGTTCATCTGTAGGAGCGCCGGCAATATTTATCGCGGCGGCGGTGATCTCGATCGAACTAAATTCATCAGCCGTGTTGGGATCGAGCGTATCAAGTTCCCGCTGTTCCGCCTCATCAAGCCCGGAGAGGGCCTTCTTTATAAGGAGGTCTATGAGTTGTTCACGTTTGTCTTCGCTCATGCCTGCACCTCCTGCGACACCTGCGTTCCGCCCAGGCCCAGGTGTTCTCTGACCTCTAAGATGCCTCGTCTTGCGTGCGTCTTGACCGTTCCGAGCGGCATGCCCAACGCCTCAGCGATCTCCTGATGCGACATTCCTTGAACTATCGATAGATTCAATACCTGCTGCTGTTCGGGCCGAAGATTTCGGAGCGCTTCGGCCGCCTGTTCGGCTTCAAGGCCTGTCTGCATCACTTTGTCCGAGCGCGAAAACGGCTCCAACAAAATATCGTCAAGGGGATCCGCGGAAATTCGACGTGTTGAATGCCTTATCTTGTCTATAAGGCGCCGTCGGGCTATCATCGCGATAAATGTGATCTCGGACGCTTTTGAAGCGTCGAAACGGGCGGCATTTTTCCATACATCGATAAATATTTCCTGCACGGCGTCCTCGGCCTCATCCGAATTTCGGAGCATCTTTCGCGCCAGTGACCACACAAGACCGCCGTATTTTTTCAGGCAATCCTGCACGGCGTCTCTGTCACCGTTTGCTATGCGTTGTAAGATGGCTTCGGTCACTATTTAGAGGGGAATGGAATAATGTTAATAAAGCTACCTTATTTCCATAGGGATTGCCAGTTACGGCAATGGCCCGTTCACGGCCTTCAAATATAGACTTCGATACTAACAGACGTTTGGATTCAAACGTTATTTGAAGAGGTCTTCCGCGTTTTGACCAAGGCCGAGATACAGAAAAGCAAAAACAAAGTAAATGAGGTTGCCGCGGAAATGAGGCAATACTGGCACCATGCATGGATCAGGTAGTACTGAACGTAGATCAGATAGCCGCTAACCAGCGCCATCATTGTCGCCTGAATGCCGAACAAGGTCCACGTCAAACGATTGCCAAACGCCGTCAGCAGGGCAAGCGAAAAGGCTGCAAAATAAGCGGCCGCTCCAAATGCAGCTAACGGAATGCCGGCAATCTCTGCATAACTGCTGCCCAGTACGGCACCGCAGTCGAATTCGAGGCCGCACGGGACCACTTCGGCCGTGTAATGATGGATCGTCAAATAGACCGCGTCGGCCAAACCCAATAACGCGACGATCGCCGCTGCCGCAGGCAGTTTGGCGATCGTCGTGCGGGGCTTACTGTTGGCGTCGTCCGTTAAGGTCACTTATTTGTATTTTCGGACTTTGCCGGAGCGGCTTCCTTGCCGGCCGCAGAATTTTGACCTGATGCTTTTTGAAGTTCGGCATCGATGAGAGCCTTTAGCGAATCAACTTTCATATCAGCAAACGGAACTGCGGTACCGTTTACGAAAAGTGTGGGCGTTGAAGTTATGCCAACTGCTTTGCCGCGTTCAATGTCCTTTTCAACCCTGGTCTTGGCTGGCAACCCGCCAATATCGGTTTCCCATTTTGCGACATTCAAACCGATCTTTTCTGCATACCCCTTCCATATCTGTTTGTAGGTCGGATCGGACGACCACGTCTTTTGATTTGAAAAGAGCATATTCTGCATATCCCAGAATTTACCCTGCATTCCGGCTGCTGTAGCAGCAAGCGCCGCATCGTAGGCCTTGTCGTGGGCCGCTATCTGCAGGGGAAAATTGCGGAAAATAAAATGTATGCGCGAACCGTACATCGACTTGATCTCGTTCATCGTTGGATGAGCGGCGGCGCACGAACCGCATTGCAGATCCGCAAATTCTTCGAGCGTAACGGCGGCGGATGGTGAGCCCTGCTGTTCCGGTGGTTCGGCTCCCGGAGGCGAATTTGGCGGTATCGTCTGCTGCGCCTTTGCTGCCGGGGGCTCGGTCTTTGTTGGCGTCTTATTTGCATTCGAGGTATTCGGTGCATTCGACGAACAACTAGTAAAAACCACACCGCCGATCACGGCGACCGCAAACACTGCGACAATTAGAAGTATCGAAGTTTTGTTCATTTTCTTATTTCTATTTTATTAATTTCATCGGACCAGAATCATCTTACGGCCTTTATCTGAGGTTTGTTTACACGTTTTTCGTCCATTGCGTCGAGCGTCTCGAGAACCTTTGAGTAAATACCGTCGGCATCAAGGCCGTACTCAGCAAGCAGGAACTTCGGATCGCCGTGCGTAACGATGCGGTCCGGCACACCCATTCTGACTACCTTTATTTTATCCGATAACCCGTTTTCTTCAAGCAGCTCAAGCACCGCTGATCCCAACCCCCCGGCCAGATAAGCTTCTTCGACCGTAACGATCAGGCTCATACTTCGTGCCAAAGCGACGATCATTTCCGTGTCGAGCGGCTTCACAAAGCGGGCATTTACGACCGTTGCGGCAATACCATCTTTTTCAAGGTTCATCCCCGCTTCAACCGCCGGATATACCATCGAGCCATAAGCAATTATTGCGACGTCGCCGCTTTCTTTTTCACCCCGGAGTATTTCGGCCTTTCCGACCTCGATCTTTTTAGGCGGCGCGCTGATGTCAACGCCAAAGCCATTTCCGCGCGGATAACGCAGTGCCGCCGGGCCGGGATATTCGATAGCTGTGAGCATCATATCGCGCATTTCGGCTTCGTCTTTTGGCGCCATCAAAATGATATTCGGATAGCCGCGCAGATAAGCTATGTCGAGCAGCCCGTGATGCGTTGGGCCGTCTGCACCAACAACTCCGGCACGATCCATTGCCAACGTCACGTTCAGATCCTGCAGGCAGACGTCATGGATAACCTGATCAAACGCCCGCTGCAAAAATGTCGAATAGATCGCGGCAACCGGCTTCAATCCCTCACAAGCCATGCCCGCACAGAAGGTAATTGCATGCTGCTCGGCTATTCCAACGTCGAAAGAGCGTTCGGGGAATTTTTCGAGAACTTTGTCAATGCCCGTTCCGTCCGGCATAGCGGCCGTGAGAGCAATGATCCTTTCGTCGTGCTCCATCAGTTCGCACATAGTTTCGCCAAAGATCTGTGTGTAGCTCGGCGGCGAAACCTTACTCGATTTATATGGCAGGCCGGTTTTCGGATCGAATGGGCCGGTCGCATGATATGCGTAGTAATTTTTTTCGGGATTGGGAAAGCCCTTACCTTTCGTAGTTAGAGCATGGACGATCACAGGGCCGTCGTCGATCTTCTTCGCTTCCTGCAATGCACGAACAAGGTCCGGCACGTTGTGGCCGTCAACATAGCCGATGTATTTGAATCCAAGTTCGTTAACCAAGGCACCGGGCAATACGGCAGCGGCGATCGCATCTTTAAAAGATTTTGCTGCGCGGCGAAGCGAGCCGCCAATGCCGGGAACACTTTCGAGTGCATCTCCGATCTCCTCTTTAAGATGCTGATAACTTTGGGCTTCTTTGATGCGGTTGAGGTAACCGTTGATAGAACCAACTGCCGGAGCGATCGACATTCCATTGTCGTTAAGCAGCACAACGAGCCGCGATTTCAAATGGCCAGCCTGATTGATCGCTTCCATCGCCATACCGCCCGCCACCGACGAATCGCCTATCGTCGCGCAAACATGAAAATCCTCGCCTTTCTTATCTCGTGCAACAGCCATTCCCAGTGCAGCCGAAAGCGACGTAGAGGCGTGGCCCGCGCCGAACGTGTCATATTCGGATTCTTCACGGCGCAAAAAGCCGCTCAATCCGCCGTACTGTTTGATCGTATGCAGCTCGTCGCGGCGTCCGGTCAAAATTTTGTGTGCATACGCTTGATGGCCGACATCCCAAACGAGGCGATCTTTTGGCGTATCAAAAACATAATGCATCGCAACCGCCAGTTCCACCGCACCTAAGCTCGCACCTGTATGGCCGCCCACGCGTGAGCATGTATCGATAATGAACTGCCGCACTTCGTCCGCGACCTCCTGCAGATCTTCGACCGGCAATTGACGCAAGTCCGCAGGAGAATTTATTTCGGATAAGAATTTCATTTAAACTATTGGCTTTGTTACAACTAAATGTCACATTTTAGCCTGCCCGAAAGCAAATGTTAAGCGTAAAAATCAATGTGCATTGTCCGTATTTCCCTTTCGGTATGTACGGTTTTGGAAAATATCAGTTCCCTGTCTGCCCAAAAAAGTTAAGACCAAAGGCATTTGATTTGCGTCAAAGATACGAAAGGCAAGGGCCTGAGTAAATACTAAAGAGGTACAAAAATGTCATTAATCAATAAATTATCTTCTATTTTAACGGTTGCGGCAGTTGTTTTTACGTTCGCTACGTTCACGCTGGCCCAGGACGGCAAGGCGGCGGCGCCGGCCACGGAAAAGGACAGGGCCGAAAAACACTTTAAGGGCCATAAAGGCCATGGCTTTGAAAATCGCGGTGAATGGGGACGCGGTTTTGGGCATCGGCACGGCGGCATGATGCGAATGATGCACGAGCTCAACCTGACGGAGGAGCAAAGGACGCAGATCCATTCGATCATGGACGCAAACAAACCTGATCAGGCGGCGTTTGACGAAATGCGAACGCTTTTTGAAGCCAAGCGCAGCGGCACGCTGACCGCCGAACAGCAGACCAAGCTAGACGCTTTCAAGGAACAGGCAAAGGCCAAAGCCAAAGGTGTCCACGAGCAGATCTTGAATGTTCTGACTGCAGAACAAAAAGCTCAGCTTGAGCAAAAAAAGGCGGAAATGAAACAGAGAAAAGAAGAGTTTAGGCAAAAACGTGAGCTTCGGCGTCAGCAGAAAACACCTGCTGCGACGACAGAAACAACAAAGGTCAACTAAAGCTTTTTCTTACAAGGGGGACGGAAAAAGGCGTGAGGGGGCAATCCTCACGCCTTTTCTATTTCCGTTTTCTATTTTTGTTCTTACATTGATCCAAGCTCGACCAGCCCGTTGATCGGATCTACCCGCGTATCGCCTTCGTTGAACATAAAATGTTCCCATATAAGCGGCGACATTGAACCGGCTTCTCCGACGGCAGTGAATCTTAGATTCAGGAGCAGGCCATTAGCGTCGATCGCGAGCGGGCCGTACATGACAACTTTCAGCAGTCCCGTTTCAGTGGTATTGGCAACAACCAAAAGCCCGCGGCTTATAGTTCCGGCCACATCGATCGGATCTGAAAGCGGCTGGATCACCGAAGGGTCATATCTAAGGTTAAATTCGTAAGAGATGATTCCCTTGTCGGCAATAGCCTCTGCCCGTACAGGGACTATAACCTCCTTGCCTGTTTGCGCTGTAAGATGCGGCGCATTTACAGCAATGCCTCTCTCCGGCCCACTGCCCATTGCCAATTGCCTGCTGTCAGCCGTTCTCGATCCGGTGTTCGTCCAATTACCGGAAACCTCGCCCATCAGCAAAGCCGTATAATTCTCACCTGAGAGAGTGGAAGTGACAGACACATACGTTCTGTTCACGGGAGTAAATTTCCAGCTTCCCGTTATTCCGAAAGGCGCCGTCCCAACTATATATTTCCCGATCAGTCCCGCATCGAACGATGTGACCTGTCCGTTTCCGCTGGTATCTGCCGCCAGGAACTGATTACCAGTCAAAATAACTGTGCCGGCGGCATGCTGTGCGACCTTTGCGGCATCAAACGAGGTTATTCCGTTTTGTCCGGCCGTCTTGGTAGGTGTGACCGTATACGAACCTGCTCCAAAACCAGTCAACGTATAAGCACCGCCCGGAAAATTGGAAGTCGTGGAAACATTAGGCGAACCTGCTCCGCTGATCAGAACATTTGAAACAAAACGCGGATTTGGAGAACCTATCGCATTGCCGTAAGTAACCGTTCCGGCGATCGAGCCAGGAATGACCGTAACGCTGCCGTTCGTCGCAGTAACGCACGGGTTTTCAGGGAGCGTTAGATTCAACAGACTCATGGTTCCTGCAGCTCCTATAACATTAAAGTGCAGATCAACCAACGCTCCGGAGCCAACCATCGGGGTTTGTCCAAAAAGCGATATTAGGAGCGTTCCGGGTGACGAGTTGTTGGCCGTCAGCGAGCATGATGGACAAACAGGTCCAAGCGTCACCGGCGGCGGATGTGGAGTGAGCACCGCCGGGTCATACGTTATTTGCATGTCAAACGAAACTATTCCTTGTCCTGAAAGATCGCTCGTATTGACCGGCACGGTCACCTCAACGCCCGTCACTGACTGAACATTGGGGATAGAAACTGATACCGGATTACACGTTGGTGTCGGCGTACTGGTCGCTGTATTCGTCGGTGTACTTGTAGCCGTATTCGTTGCTGTCGAGGTCGGTGCGGTCGTCGGCGTAGGTGTCGGAGTGCTCGTGAACGTCGGAGTCGGCGATGAGGCCGCGCAGGTTCGCAGCAAGATCGACACATTACTTCCACTACGGTTGGCAGCGGCGAGGTCCTGGCGGCCATCCCCATTGAAATCACCAACCGCCACCGCATAAGGTTGGCTGCCTGCCCCGAGGTTTGTTGGCGAGCTAAAACTGCCGGTCCCGTTGCCCAAGAGAACTGACAGGTTGAACGCGCTGAAGTTGGACGTAACGAGGTCCAGTTTCCCGTCACTGTTGAGATCGCTGATGGCTACGGAAAAAGCTCCGCTCGCGGCGGCGAAATTCGTCGGGGCGCCAAATACGCCTGTTCCGTCGCCCAAAAGTACCGACACGTCATTTGAGAAGGCGTTGGCTGTAGCAATGTCCTGCTTGCCGTCTTCGTTAAGATCACCAACTGTGATTGAGGCAGGTTCTATTCCCACGTTGAAGCTTGAGGCAGTGCCAAAACTACCGGTTCCAGTTCCCAAAAGAACAGATACAGTGCCGGCATTTCGGTTAGTCGCAGCAATATCCTGCTTGCCGTCGCTATTGAAATCACCCAACGCGATCGAATAAGAGGTCAGTCCTATGTTGAAGTTAGTGAACGCGCCAAAACTTCCCGCTCCATTGCCTAACAAGATCGATACGCTTGTGGAACCTAAATGGGAAACCGCGAGGTCCTGATAACTGTCACCATTGAAATTGCCCACCGCCACAGCGGTAGGATTCGTCCCGGCATTGAAGTTTGTGGCGGCGCCGAAACTGCCCGCGCCATTTCCTAACAGGATCGATACATTGTTCGAGACCTCGTTGGCAACGACAATGTCCTGCTTCCCATCTCCGTTGAAATCGCCCACCGCAACTGACCATGGAGTAAAACCCACTGCAAAGTTTGTCGCAGTTCCAAAAACGCCTGCGCCGTCACCCAGTAAGATCGATACATTGTTTGAGGTTTCGTTGGCAATGGCAAGATCCTGTTTGCCGTCGCCGTTAAAATCACCGACCGCTGCTGAGCGAGGGCTGGTACCGGCCCCAAAGTTCGCTGCCGGTGCAAAAGTAACAGGATCGCATGATGCAGGCGTCGTCACGGTCAGGCTGAAGGTCTTTGTTGTACTCGCACCGCCGCTTTCGTAACTTGTGATCCTAACACCATATATTCCGGCCGGATGTGCGTTAGTTACTCGAACCGTGCCTGTAACCGGGTCTCCTTCAAGCTTGCCTTTGAAACTGGTCGAAGCAGAAACGTTCATTCTCACTGACAATGTCGGCGTAGCATCTGGAATGATCGTTGTATCGGAGCTTAGCGGTAATGATGTGTTCGGGTAATTGCCGAGCGTTGGGGTAGTGCTGCTCGTTGGTGTCGCCGTTGGCGTGGATCCCAGGACAGTGATGCTGCCTGTCATACCGGAATGATTAGTACACCTGTAAGGAAATGTTCCGGCACTGGTAAATGTAAAACTGAAGCTCTGGCCGTTCCCCAAATTGCCGGAATTCCAAAGCGAACTGTTGCTGGTTGTAGTATGTCCGGCTCCATCGATATTGGTCCAGGTTATCGTATCGCCAATATTAATAGTTGGATTTGGCGGGTCGAACGAGAATTTAACAATATTGACGTTAACCGTTGCAAACATTCCCGAAACCGCAGCAGGGCTCACCGCCACGGGCGGCTGCTCTACCGGCTGATGAGCGAAGGGGATAGGATTGCCGCAAAAGACATCTCCGTAATACGGAGAATAAATTTCACCGTCTGCGGTGGCCGCACCAACGATCGGAGTTGCCGCTGCAGCGATCATCGCAAACAGGATGAGACCAAAAATAGTAAGATGCGACGAACGAAGCTGAACCATCGGGCGCAACATGGCAAATCTCCTTAGTTGTTTTAGATCTGATAACAAACGCGATCAACCGATGAACATTTCGTCTTCGGTATAGACGCGGTCGATCTGTTTGGGTGAGGGTGCAAAAAGAACTTCGAGGCCGCGTTTAACGCCGGCCATAATTGCGGCGATCTCGCGCGCCGGAACGACGATCTTTTGCTGAACAAATTCCGTCGTGTCCATCACCTGGCCATGCGTGCGGTCGATCGAGCGGCTAACCATTTCGACCTTGTCTTTGGCAGTAATGGCCGTCTCGCTGACAAGCATCCTAAGTTCTGCGATCTCTTCCTTTATCAACTCGGTCGACTCGGCGAGATACTTCGTCGTTAGTGAGAGATTTGCCGATATTTCGTTAAAGTGGACCGAGATCTCACGGCCCTGAGCACTGATGGCATCAACCTTGGTTATAAGCGGCGTTACGCGTTCCTCAATGTTATTAACTGTATTAACAACCCGTCTGACCGTAATGGCGATCCACATAAGGGCAACCGCCATTACAACAAACATAACCGCAATAATGATCGACGAGATCATTTGCCAAAATTGTGCGTCCGCGTTGCTCATCTTTTATTTTTCTTTATCGACCGGATAGCTTGCCCGGCCTTCGCTGATCGATTTTGCTTCGCTCTTACGTTTTTCCTGCGTGTATGCGCTCTTTCCTGCCTCGATCGCGGCTGAAAATGGGTTTGCAGTGTTTGCGGCAGCGGATTTTGCCTTTTCGGACAGTTCGCCAGCCTTCTCAGCTGCGGTCTGATAGAGGTCACTCGCTTTCTCGCGAGAAACCTCATAATACTCGCCTGCTTTCTCCTGCAGTTGAGCAGCAGTTTCTTTGCTCTTTTCAATTCCTTTTCGCGTCGCATCCGCGATGTCATCCCGCAGTTCCTGCCCTGATTTTGGTGCAAACAGCAGTGCAATGATCGCTCCGATGCCGCCGCCGACTATCAAATAGGTCAACTTTGTCGCTACGCTTGTCTCTTCTCTTTCGTGTCTCATAGTATCCTCCGACGCATAATGAACGCGCCCAAAAAAAGTAGAACTCCCCAGTTACATAAGTATAGCAACATCCTGTGTTTCGGGCAATGAAATAATTATCGCAAAATGCGGCATTCCATTCGATTTGTTACAATTTTGGATTGCTTTTGCGTATGGATAAGGATCTTATACGAAATTTCTCGATCATTGCCCACATCGACCACGGCAAATCGACGCTCGCCGACCGGATTTTACAAATTACGGGCGCGGTCGCCGAGCGCGATATGGAAGCCCAATTGCTCGACGATATGGACCTAGAACGTGAGCGCGGCATCACCATCAAAGCCCATGCCGTCAGGCTCGATTACAAGGCGAAGGACGGAAAACAGTTTGTTTTGAATCTGATCGACACGCCGGGACACG
>CAZGSC010000063.1:0-17924 GCA_964528325.1 uncultured Chloracidobacterium sp.
GTCAGAATCAGCGTTCGCAGATCCAGAATCGCGCCGTTGCGATGCAGGTCCTGCGGTCAAAGCTGTATGAGCTTGAGCTGGAAAAACGCCGCGAAGGTGCAGCCGAGCTCGAAGCAGGCAAGATGGACATTAGTTTTGGCTCGCAGATACGAAATTACGTTCTGCATCCTTACAGATTGGTAAAGGACACGCGAACCAAACACGAAACGTCGGATGTTGACGCAGTGCTCGATGGTGAGATCGATGAGTTTATTCAGGAGTTTTTGGTGTTTAAGAAAGGGTCGGCCGTAGCCTGAGCGTATCTGACACGGCGGGGTACTGACACTAAGAAATGAAAGTTTGTCCTACGTGCAATGAGGTCTATAAGGACGATGACATTAATTTCTGTCTCGCCGACGGCACCACTTTGCTCAAGAAGAGAAGCAAGACTGCCAAGCACTCTCATTGGAACGACGTAGTCGCGGTTATCCTTGCGGCGTTGGCGGTGCTTGTGTTCTTGTGTTTGATCACGAGTACTACGGATGATCGTTCGCTGATCTCGACCGGCGGCGTTTCAACAACAACCAAAAACTGGATCGGATTTGTCGGGGCAAATATCGCGGCGATCTTTCTAAGCGCGTTTGGCTGGACGGCGTATTTTGTTCCGATCCTGATAGTGCTGATCGCTTGGCGTGTATATCAATCGGACACGCTCGTGCCGAGGGCTTCGCGTGTTGCCGGATTTATCTTTTTTGCTGTTTCACTTTCCGGCTTGCTGGCCCTCTTTGGCGGCTACGGTGCGATCGTCGGCGAAGCGGCGGCTCAAAGTACGGCTCACTTTATAGGCTCGATCGGCGCCGGCATTTTGCTGCTTGCGATCTTTATTTGCTCTGTTCTTTTGATAACAAATTTTACGCTCGAAGGTTTGCACAGCCATTTCAACGTGGCTTGGGACAATGTTCGGATACGCATTGACGAATTTCTCGCAAAACGCCGCGAAGCCCGGTCACCTGAGATCGCTGCTGCCAAGGATCGTGCCGAAAAACGAAAGAAACAGCGTGAAAAGGTTGAAAAAGCTGCGAAAGTGGAGGAGGAGATCCCACCAACCATAGCCGTTGCCAATATGGAAGCGATGGCCGCGGCCGCAGCCGTTGGGCGGTCCGAACCTCTGTTCGCTGACGACGATCGATATGGTTCGATCCCGACCATTGATTCGGGCGAGAAATCTTACGAGACGCAAAAGGTAGTTGAGCCTGATATTGAGGAAGCTCCGCCGGAAATTGAAGAGACTAAACCGGAAAAAGCCGAGGCGAGTCCCGAACCAAGCGAGCTCGAAGAATCGCCGACGCAAGACGACGAGATAGACGAACCAACCTCTTCGAAGGCCGCGCAGAATCTGGATAGTTACAAACTGCCCGACTCAACTTTGCTCACCGAAGTCCCTAAGCCGCTCTCATTCAATAAATCAGAGTTGCAAGAGGTAGCGAAACTGGTGGAACAGAAAACAGCCGAATTCAATGTTCCCGGCAAGGTTGTGCATATATCGCCCGGCCCGGTTGTTACGACGTTCGAATTCAAGCCCGACGCAGGTGTGAAATATTCGCGTGTGACCGGCCTTGTGGATGATCTGTGTCTGGCATTAAAAGCTCCGTCGATGCGGATCGATCGAATTCCCGGCAAAGCTCATGTCGGCATGGAAGTGCCGAATCAAAAACGTGAGGTCATCTTTCTTCGCGAAGTGATCGAATCGCCAATTTTTGAGAAATCCTCATCGCTGCTTACGCTCGGCTTAGGTAAAACGATCAACGGCGACAAATACGTTGCCGATCTCACTAAAATGCCGCATTTGCTGATCGCCGGAGCGACCGGCGCAGGTAAATCCGTTGGCGTGAACACGCTCGTGATGTCGATCCTTTACAAGGCGAAACCGGACGAAGTGAAATTCATCATGGTCGATCCAAAGCGGCTTGAGCTCGGGCTTTATGCAGATATCCCGCACCTTTCGACACCGATAATAACCGATCCTAAACGGGCGGCAGTGGCTCTTCGATGGGCGGTGAGCGAGATGGAAAAGAGGTACAAGGACCTCGCCCAATTTGGGGTAAGAAATATTGCCGGCTATAACGAAAAGATCGCCGGGTGGATAGCCGAGGAACGTCTCGATGACAATGGTGACCCTTATCGCAAACTGCCCTATGTGGTGATCATCATCGACGAGCTTGCCGACCTGATGATGGTCAGCGGAAAGGAGGTCGAGGAATCGATCACAAGGCTAGCCCAGATGGCCCGTGCGGTCGGTATTCACCTAGTGCTTGCAACGCAGCGGCCATCAGTGGATGTCATCACAGGACTTATCAAAGCAAATTTCCCATCGCGAATTTCTTTCCGAGTTTCGAGCAAAGTCGATTCGCGAACTATCATCGATGCGAATGGAGCTGAAAGTCTGCTGGGCAGCGGCGATATGCTCTTTTTGCCGCCGGGTAATTCGCAGGTGACACGCGTGCACGGAGCGTTTGTCAACGAGGCCGAGATCCAAAAGGTTGTCGAGCATGTCAAAGGCCATAACGGACAAGTTTTTCGCCCCGAATACGACACGACTATCACCAAAACCGAAGAAGAACTCGACGACAGCGGCGATCTGCCCGGACGCCGCGATCCGTTGTTTAATGACGCCTTGAAGTGCGTGGTTCAGGCTAAACGCGGCTCGACATCGCTTCTGCAACGACATCTCCGCATCGGCTACGGCCGTGCCGCTGCCATCCTCGACGCAATGGTTCGCGAAGGCTACATCGGCGAAATGGACGGCTCGACACGTGCGCGCCCTGTGCTCGCAAAGGCGTATGAAGACTTGCAGGATATTGAAGAGGGTGCATTAGGTGACGAGCAGTAGTCAGTAATACAGAGAACGAAAAAAAATAATTTATTGAGGAAAGATGTATCGCATCATTCTCATTTTGATCTTATTTTCATTGATAACCGCCTGCACGTCGCGCGTTGTTTTTGAGGAACAGGCTTCGGTCGCAGCAAGGACGAATGCATTAAATATTAATACGGCTACAGCTGAAGAATTGGAATCTTTGCCGTACATTGGCCGCAAGACCGCGGAAAAGATAATTCAATATCGTGAAGATAATGGCCCGTTTCGCCGTGTCGAGCACCTCATGCAAATTCGAGGCATCAGCGAGAAGCGGTTTCTTGAGATACAAAAATTCCTAAAAACCGAATGATCGTGACTCGATGTCCGAAGATCGTCCACGCCCAAACTTCAACCGCTACCCAATGTCGTTGCTCGCCGCATGTGTTGCGCTGGGCATCCTGACAGGCAATTACGTTTTATCAAGTGAAATGCTGTTGCCGGTTGGTTTGGCAGCGACTTTTGCTGCTGTGGCGTTGATACTCCATAAATATGGGCTCTCTACGGTTTTTGTCGCTGTGGCATTCGTGTGTGCAGGGTTTGTTTCGTTTCAATATGAGGTGCTGCGAAACAACTCTTCCAACCGGGTGAAGGTTCTATACGACAACGGCACGATCCGTTCAGGTGATCCAGTCGAAGTCGAGGGAGTCTTGCTCGGGCGGCCTGAACCATCCATCGACGGCGTATTCTTAAATCTTCGTTCCAGCAAGGCTAAATATCATGGTGAAGAACATCCAGTGTCCGGCAATGTGCGGCTGTTTCTGGAGGCTAACGAGTCGGATGGCACACTCGAACTTAAGTACGGCTCCCGCATTCGTGTTGCGTGCAAACTCGAACGCGCAGATGAGTTTCTAAATCCCGGTGTGGTGCGAAAACGCGAGATCCTCGACCGCTTGGACGTTGACGCTACCGGCTCGGTTAAGAGTCAATTACTTATTGAAAAGCTCGCTGATGAAAGCGTGTTCCTGCCGCTTGCATGGGTTTATGACAGAAGGGCCCAGTTGATCAGCGATTTCAAAACTCAGCTAAGACGCACGACCGCCGGCATTATGATCGCTTCGCTGCTCGGCGATAAGTATTTTCTTGATAAAGATACAGCCGATCTGTTTCGTGACGGCGGCACGTTTCATATTCTCGTCATTTCCGGATTGCATATTACATTTATCGTCGGACTGCTGCTCTTGTTTTTGCGGTCGATAACCAATAATCGATGGGCGCAATTTATCGTAACGATGCTGGCATTGTGGGCCTACACACTGGCCGTCGGAGCCGATGTGCCCGTTGTGCGAGCGGCGGTGATGTTTACCGTTGTTCTGTTTTCTTACGTCATCTATCGACAGGGAAGTTTGCTTAATTCGCTCGGGTTCTGTGCACTTGTCCTGCTTGTCTGGCGGCCGTCCGATCTTTTCAACCCGTCATTTCAGCTTACTTTTGTAAGCGTTGCGGCTATCGTCGTGTTTGCCTATCCGCTACTTGAGAAACTACGCACGATCGGCAGCTGGGTACCGTCGGCCCGCACGCCTTTCCCACCAAATGTGCCAGGCCTGCTCAGACGGTTTTGCGAGATGCTGTATTGGAACTCAGACGAATGGCGTATCGAATCCAAACGGCAGATATGGACCGCAAAGCTGTTTAAATCTCCTTTGTTAGCAAAAAGGATCACAGGCGGTGTTCAGAAAATCGTCCGATACATTTTTGAGGCGGTTCTTGTTTCGCTTATCGTGCAGATATGGATGCTGCCATTGCTCGTTGTGTATTTTCACCGCGTTTCAGCTGCGTCCATTTTGCTAAATCTTTGGGTCGGATGTTTTATTGCGATCGAGAGCTTTGCGGCTGTGATCGGATCTTTGGTCGGACATCTCAGCAGTTTGCTGGCCGCGCCTTTTCTTTGGCTTACTGAAGTTACAAATTGGCTCATGCTTTTATTGCCGCGGGCTTTCTCAGACTATGGTTGGGCGAGCTTTCGTTTGCCTGCATATTCGGGAACAGGGCAGGCGATATATGCCGTGTATTTTCTGCCGATACTGCTTCTCGCGGTTTCCGTGAACCGTTGGCAACCCTGCGATCTGAAGCGAAGATCACGGTTTACGCAAAAACGGGTTCTGCTTACCGCATTTTCAGCATTGGTTTTGTTTACCGGCATTGTCGTCTTTCATCCTTTCATCGCGCAGCGTCCTGATGGACGGCTTCATTTCAATTTTTTGGATGTCGGGCAAGGTGACTCAGCGTTGGTAACATTCCCGGACGGCAAGACATTGCTGATAGACGGCGGCGGCAGATCTAGTTTTAAGAAGGATGAAAATGAAGATGCAGAGCCGTTCGAGCCGGACATCCGCTCGATAGGAGAGGCCGTGGTTTCTGAGTTTTTGTGGGATAAAGGGCTTTCTCATATTGATCACATCCTGGCGACGCACGCTGACGCTGATCATATTCAAGGCCTGACGGACGTAGCTAGAAATTTTAGCATCAACTCGGCCGTTTTTGGCCGGACGCCGATGAGCGATCCTGATTTTGCAGCGCTTGCCGACGTACTACAGCGGAGCAGCATCCCTGTAGAGACAATTGCTCGCGGCGACCGGTTCCAGTTTGGCGACGTGACCATCGAAGTTTTGTATCCACTTGCGACTGACGACCCAAACGCCATTTCCGACAACGACCATTCGGTCGTACTGCGGATAATTTACGGCAGTCGAATTTTCTTGCTGACGGGCGACATTGAACTGACAGCTGAGACCGCACTTTTGAACAACGGCGGCACGCTTGCGGCCGATGTGGTCAAGGTCGCCCATCATGGCAGCCGGACATCTTCGACGCATGAATTTATCGATGCTGTTGGAGCGAAATACGCGGTGATCTCAGTCGGCCGGTCATCTTCGTTCGGACACCCACATCCGGAAGTCGTCGAAAGATGGAAAGAAAGCGGTGCGACGGTAATGACAACGGGCGAGCGTGGAACGATCTCAGTTTCGACTGACGGGCGCGATCTTGTGGTCGAGACGTTTGTGCCATGACGTTCACAAAAAAGGCCGGAGTTAGTAACTCCGGCCTGATCTTCGATCGCGATATGCCTTATCAGCGGGCGATGTCTGTGTAGAACGCATTCTTCCACGCATCGCCTTCTTTAATGTCGAATGACGCGACCCATACGGCAGGCGTGACGGGTTTGCCGTCGCATTTGCCCTTGGCGTCAGCCTTGTAGGTGACGAGCGAGATATCCGGAGTGACGGAAACACTAACAGGTTCGGCAAATTTATAATCAAGTCCTTCACACTTGGATTCGGACCACAACTTGAGGGCGCCGGCGCGGTCCAGGCGGCCAAGGCCCGACATATAGAAGAAATCCTTTGCCATTACGCTTTCTACTCCAGCTTTGTCACGCTGCTTCCAGGCTTCCCAGGCTTTGGTTTCGATCGCCATCAGCGTCTCGGTCATAGCATCGGGCTTGGATTCGCTTGGTTTCGCTTCGTCCTTCTTGGCCGCAGGGGCAGCTTTCGGAGCGGCCTTAGGATCTACGACCTCGTTTTCGAGATAGAGCAGTGATTTCCATTTGTCGCCTTCGCGGACATAGACGCTTGATGACCAGACGTTTGCCGGTCCCTTCTTGCCGTCGCAAGTGTAATCCTGCTGAGCCTTAAAGGTCAGGACCGCCACGTCATTACCGAGCATACTCATTTGTTCGTCCGAGAACGAATAGCTCTTTACTTCGCATTTTGACTCGGCCAGGGTTTTCATCATTGCAGCTTTATCTTGTCGGCCGTCTTTCATGCTGAATCCGACAGCTTTTTCAGACACGTTCTCCTGTGTCCACTTCGTGTCCTTTGCCTTCCATGCTTCCCAGCCGGCTTTCTCGATGGCCATCAAGGCGTCTTTTGTCGGAGCGGCCGCAACGGGTTTGGCAGCTGTGTTAGCATTTGCGGCAGGCGCATTTTTAGCCTCAGGTTTGTTATCGGCGGCACCTCCGCATGCGGAGAAGAAAGCTGCAGCGACAAATGTTAGAGTTATCAGACTTATCCGTTTCATATATTTTCTCCTATTGAATTGACCAAGAAATCAATATCAGCCGAGCTCTTATCAGGAATCCGATCGGCTATTTCCAAATGTCCGACTATTTCACTAGACAGCTTACATCATAACTGCCCTTTGTAATGAACTGATCTGCCTATTATTTCGCCTGAAAAAAGAAAAAGCCGGAACCCAAGTTCCGGCTAAACTAAACAATGTGCCGTAAAACTAACTAGCGGATATATTCATCCCAAATGTCCACTTCCATGTTTCGCCGTCTTTTACATAGATCGATGTGCCCCAAATTGGCGGAACTTTTTGGCCGAAACAGGTGCCGTCGGCACCACCCTTAAATGTCAGAATGCCGACGTTGGACGAGAGCATCGTTCCCACGGCGTCGGTGACGCTCACGCTTTCGACCTGACAGCCAGGACTGGTCCAATCCTTCAACGCATCGGCCTTGTTTGCGAAATGGGTACCAAAAATATTAATAAATGAAATTTCCTTGGTCGTGAGTTCATCGATCTTCTTGCCGTCGTGGTCTTTCCAAGCCTCCCAGACCATCTTTTCAACAGCGAGCATTGCTTCGGTCGCGTCATCAGGGGCGGCGTATTTGGCCGCAATATATTCCGGCGTTTCAGCTGCGTACTTCTTGTCGGTCGCGTGTGTCTGAGCCTTCTTGGGATCGATGATCGCCACTTCGTTATGATAGGCAGCTTTCCACTTGTCGCCGCTTCGGACGAGAACGGTAGCGGCCCAAACGGCAGTGGGCAAGGGTTTTCCACCGCATTTTGCGTCCTGCGTCGCCTTGTAAGTCAGCAGAGCGGCGTCTGTTCCGAGCTGTGTCATTTGTTCTTCAGAGAACGAGAAATCATTGACCTCACACGTTGGGTCGCTGATTCGTGTGACAATTGCAGCTTTATCTGAGCGCCCCTTACTTCCCATGCCAATAGCATTGCCTGTTAGATAATCTTCGAAATACTTTACGTCTTTAGCTTTCCAGGATGTCCAAGCCTTTTTCTCGTTGGCGATCAAATCGTCTTTCGAGGGTGCCGCGGCGACAGGTTTTGAGACAATATTGGCATTTGTCGCGTTGGTGTTATTGGAAGCAGGTTTGTTTTGGACCGAAGCGGTGCCGCACGCTGCGAAGAGACCCGCGACGACAAAGATCAAGATCATCAGAAATGTTCGTTTCATAATCTCTCCTTACTTAACATGAGCAAAGGCCGCGACCTTTGTAAGATCGCGGCCTCTAACTTGCCATTGATATTACCGGTTTACATCACTGGAGTTTCAAACATGAATGCCAATTTCCAGGCATCACCTTCCTTGACGTAAACGGCTGTCTGCCAGAGCGGAGCATTCTTATGTCCGTCACAGGTGCCGTCTGCCGTGCCCTTGAGGGTAAGCACTTCGACTGTCGGTGAAAGGGCGCTTGCAAAGCCGTCAGTGACCTTGACGCTGTTGATGCCTTCGCACTTCATGCCTTCGGTCCAATGCTTGACGACCGCTGCTCGGCCGCTCATCCACGTACCTACGGGATCAACGATCGATAGGTCATTTGTTGAGATCTCCTCAAGCTTTTTGGCATCTTTCGCTTTCCAGGCTTCCCATCCGGATGTGTGAATTTTTACGAGAGCCTCAGTGTTTGCGTCTGGCTTCGGAGCTTCGACCGGAGCTGCCTTTTCATCTTTCTTGCCCTCTTCCTTCTTGGCTTCGTCCTTCTTAGGCTCTTCCTTCTTTACTTCTTCTTTCTTGACTTCTTCCTTTTTGGCTACGTCCTTAGAGACATCTGCTGCTTTGGCTTCATCCTTTTTAACATCGGCTTTCGCGGCTTCGTCCTTCTTGGCATCGTCTTTCTTAGCGTCACCCTTAGGAGCGACGATCATTGTTTCGCCGTGCCAGGCTCCGAGCCATTTGTCGCCGCTGCGGACGAAAACGCTTGCCGCACGCATTGGGCTTGGGATCTTTTCCGTTTTGCCTTCAAACGTGCAGGAGCCGTCCCATGTAGCCTTGTAGCTAAAGGCATAGGTGTCGTTGTCGATCTTGGACATCTGCGGCTCGCTCAAATCCCATGTTTTGACGTCGCATTTGACGCCGCTGATCTCTTTGACACTGGCGGCTTTGTCCTGGCGCTTGCCCTTCATATCGGTCATTGAGAACTTATCACTCATGAATGTCTCAAAGAATTTTGAATCGCCCTTGATATAAGCTTCGTTTGCCTGCTTCTCGAGAGCGAGAAGAGCATCGGCAGTCGGTGCTGCCGGAGCAGCAGGTTTAGTGTTGGTGTTCGCAACATTCGCGGGCTTGTTTTCAGCCGCGCCGCCGCACGCAGCAAAGGAAACTGCTACGGCTGTCATCAATAAAAATGTATAGACTTTTTTCATATATATTCTCCTCAAAGTATTAGAATCAAAAAACAAAAGCCCGAGGGTTTTTCGAATTTACAAAAACCTTGTCGAGCGTTCCTCTAGTCGTCCTAATTGGGTATAGTTTTAACACTGCTACTAGATATTGTCAAGCATTTATTTCCAAATTTTCGGCTCTAAAGGATGGTCTTTGACCTTTGGACGTCATCCAAAGTCGCGTCACAATTGCGTTTCAAAAAATCGTTAATTTCCTGCTTGCTCATGCCTTTTTCTTCGGCAAGACGTATGAATTCTTTGATCGCTTGCTCAAGGTCAGAGAGCATACCTTTCATTATTTCTTCGTGTTCTTTTGGTGGGGACATTTTTTTTATTTGCGTTCTCGGACTTTTGCCCAATGATAGGCGAACTGAAGTTGGAACTCAAAACACTAGTGCTTGAAATGGCGAATTCCTGTAAATGCCATCGCGATGCCGTGTTCATTGGCTGCGGCGATCGATTCGTCATCCTTGATCGAGCCTCCGGGCTGTATGATCGCCGATACACCAAAATTAGCGGCCTCGTCAACGTTATCGCGGAAAGGGAAGAATGCGTCCGAGGCCAGGACTGAGCCTTTTAACGGCAGGTCAAATCGCTCGGCACGCATCGCCGCAATGCGGACCGAATCGACGCGGTTCATTTGTCCGGCTCCGACGCCAAGCGTCTGATGTTCGTTGGCAAAGACGATCGCGTTCGATTTTACGTGCTTACAGACCGTCCAGGCGAATAGCATTGCTTTGATCTCGCTTTCGGTTGGTTGGCGTTGCGTGACGATGTTGAGATCGTTAGCTGAGACCGGATGCGTGTCTGCGTCCTGAACGAGAAAGCCGCCAGATATTTGTTTGTATTCGAGGTCAGATGAGCCACGCTCGTTCACACTCGCGTTTCCGCCCTTGAGAACACGGAGATTCTTTTTTGTTCTGAAGATCTCCAAAGCGTCGTCATCGAAATCCGGTGCGATTATCACTTCCGAAAACACTTCGATCACGGCTTGAGCGGTTTCCGCGTCAACTTTGCGATTAAACGCAACAATACCGCCGAATGCTGAAACGGGATCGGTCGAAAGAGCTCGTTTGTAGGCTTCTAAATTTGTCGCGCCAACACCGACACCTGACGGATTTGTGTGTTTTATGATCGCGACCGCTAATTCGCTAAAGTCGTTCACGAGATTCCACGCTGCTTCGGCGTCAACATAATTGTTGAATGACATCTCCTTGCCGTGAAGCTGTTCGGCGTTGGCGATTCCACCTTCGCTGTCTGTGTATAAAGCAGCTTTCTGATGCGGATTTTCGCCGTAGCGAAGATCACGAACCTTTCCAATGTAGATAACATCGCCATCATTGAACGGAGACTCCGGCGGCGTTCGCCTATCGTAAGTAACCTCAACTTTCGGAAGCTGACTCGAGAGATATTGATGAATCGCGGAATCGTAGTTGGTCGTGTGACCATACGCCTCTGATGCCAGTCTCTGTCGAGTTTCTAGCGAGAGGGAGCAATCGGACTTTTTAAGTTCCACTATAACGTCCGAGTACTGAAAGACATCAGCCACGACCGCGACATCGCGCCAGTTCTTTGCTGCCGAGCGGATCATCGCCGGGCCGCCGATGTCTATGTTTTCGACCGCTTCTTCGAGTGCGACGCCGTCCTTTGCTATGGTTTGCTCGAATGGATAAAGGTTGACGACGACAAGATCGATGGGCTTAATGTCGTGTTCGTTCATCGCAGCGACATGTTCAGCATTATCGCGAAGCGCGAGAAAGGCTCCGTGTATCTTTGGATGAAGTGTTTTGACGCGGCCGTCCATCATTTCGGGAAAGCCGGTAACATCTGACACGTCGGTAACCGAAAAACCGTTATCCCGAAGGAACTTAGCCGTGCCGCCTGTCGAAATGATCTCAATATTAAAGTCGGCCAGTGCAGCCGCAAGTTCTGCGAGCCCGGTTTTGTCCGAAACGCTGATGAGAGCCCGCGTTATTTTTTTTAAATCACTCATAAAAACTAAAAAGCGGCCAATTTGACCGCTTTTTCTATAGATCTGTTCGCGTATTCCCGCAAAGTGCCGCGTTCTTTACAAAAACAGCCGGAAAAACTCTGTGTCGATGCAGCACTTTAAAAGAAGAACCTTCCCAAAAACAAAAGGCTTAACACAAATACGAGAGCGTAAATAACAATTTTGATAAGACTCATAAAATCCTCTATTCTGAAGTTACGCCTGCGTGCAAAAGAGTAGTCTAGTCCTTTTTTTTACCCAATGTCAAAAACTTTTCGAGCATTTCTGTTTGTTCTGGCTTCATTTGTTCAGATTTTATATCTATTTAACAATTCGAATGCCCAGGATATCGAAGCTTCTATCAAGATCGATTCTGAATCACCGCAGAAGGTTGCCATTCAGGGCCGATTTTTGTCGCCGAACGCCGGCAAAAATCTGTCTTTTCTGCAGAACTACGGCCATATTTCCCGGCTTGCCGAAAGAATTTCAAACGTAGTCCTTTTTGACGAGAATGACATCAGGATCAAAAATCGTCGAATGATCTGGGGCGAATATTTGGCGAACGAGGAGTTTACTAAATGGTCCTACGAAGTCGATCTCACTCCGCTAAAACAGCCATCAGCCGCCGCCCATGTTTCCTGGCTCGATAACGGCGGGATCTTGATGCTCGCCGATTTGCTGCCTCAGCTTGGCAAAAAAAAATCAGCGAAGATAAAGGTCGAAATTCCTAACAACTGGACATTAGTCACGAATGAAATAATTGACGGCCCCAGTGTTTTTAGGGTCAGGGATATCGAAAAGGCAGTGATCTTTCTCGTTGGGCTGCATGACAACAGCAGGCATATTTCGAAAGCGGTTGATCTGAATATTTCAGATAGCTGGTTGTTTTCGGAAATGGATGCAAAAGAGATCGCTGAATCTATCTTTGGTGAATATGGACGCATTTTTCATAGTGTTTCTTCCGGGCCTGTCCTGATCGGCATTCGTAAATATCCATTGCCAACCACTGTCGATAATTGGGAGGCAGATACACGAGGTCGAACTATCACAATAGTCTCGTCAGACACTCCTTTTAGATCACAATCAATCCAGCGCCTTCACGAGCAATTGCGACATGAGATGTTTCATCTTTGGATACCAAACGGTGTAAGCCTGACAGGGAATTATGATTGGTTTTATGAGGGTTTTGCTCTGTATCAGTCACTCAACACGGGCGTCGCGCTGAATCGTATAAGATTTGATGATTACCTTGACACACTTTCGCGTGCGTATGATATTGACAGAGCGCAGAAGCAGAAGGTTTCGTTGATCGAGGCTTCAAAAAACCGCTGGGTCGATGATAACAATACACGGGTTTATGCACGCGGAATGCTTGTCGCGTTTTTGTGTGACCTTGCGCTGCTTGAAAAGTCGAAAGGGAAGCGGTCTGTTACGGATATTTTGCGAAAGCTTTACGAAGACCATCGCCCACCAAGTGCTGAAATGGACGGCAACACTGCTGTTCTCGAATTGCTTCGTTCACACGACGAGCTAAGGCCGATAATTGACAGAAACATTACCGGTTCCGAAAGCGTCGATTGGAACGATCTGATAAAGGCTGCCGGACTCGAAACTGATCCGACGACCCAAACAACGAATCTAAAAGTGACTGCAAAACCTTCAGGTAGGCAAAAGGATTTATTGGATAAGTTGGGTTATAATAACTGGCGAAAACTGTCTTCGAAGTAATAATGAGAACACGATACTTTTTACTCGCAGGATTGATCTTAACAGGCCTTGTTCAGATAGGCTGCAGTCTTATTGACGGCAGTTTGCTTGGGCCGACGGATACCGCAACTGTCATTGCCAAAACGGCCCAGATACGGACCTCATACTCAGTTGTCGCGGCCGATCTTCTTGAAGTAAAGCGCGGCGACCGGCTCGAAGTCATCGATCAGGTGGATTTTGAAAAAGTTCAATGGTTTCGCGTGCGGGCATATGATGATGCACAAACCGAAGGCTGGATCGAGGCTCAAAATGTCATAACCAGCGATACGCTTGCCAAATCCAAGAAACTCGCCGAAGACTTCAAAGATCAGCCGCCGCAAGCCGCCGGAATAATTCGCTCCGGCTCAAACCTGCGTTCTGCTCCCGACATGAATCCCGAGAATGTTTTGTTCAAGCTGGCGCACAGTTCGACCTTTGAGATCATGACTTGGAAGTTCGTGCCAAAGCAGGAAGTGCCGGACGTTGATGATGCGCCGAAAGGGCAGCAGAAAACGGGGAAGAGATCAAAGAACGCCGATATCGAGGCTGCCAAAGAAGGCGAGCCCGAAAAGATCGATGATAAATACGACATTTGGTATCTGGTGCGCCTGGATCCGTCGGTTTCACCTGCTCCTGCGGGCTGGCTGTTTGGTCGGCAGGTCGAACTTCAGGTTCCGAGCGACATTGTTTTCTTTCAGCAAAATAATCGCAAATTTGTAACGTGGCAGCGCCTCGATGCCGATTCGGCAAATAAGGTAGGTTCGGGCGATAAATCTCTCGCACCGGGAAGTTGGGTGGTCCTGGCGCGAAGCAATTACTCAAAACCCGTCGACGGCGTCGAACCTGATTTTGACAGCATAGTGGTGCTTGCTTTTGATAAATATGATCAAAGTTACTACACCGTCTGGCGGTCTAGTCCCGGAATGGAGGTTTGGGGCACGCTGCCTTTGAAGGTAGACGGCAAAGGCGACAATAAAACGTTCAGCGTTTCTTTACGCAGCCCATCCGGCCAGATGGATGAAAAGAAATTCATCGTTTTCAAGGATAAGAATCGTCTGCGGGTGACGCCACCCGAAGATATCGCTCAATATCAGACAAAGGCTATCAAGTGATCGAATCGACCGAAAATCCGTTTCCCGAACCTGTCGAGATCGAAATAACAGATTCGCTCGATCTTCACTCGTTCAGTCCGAAGGAAATAAGAGCCGTGGTTGAGGCATATCTTCCTGAAGCGCACAAAAAAGGTTTCGGTATCGTCAGGATAATTCACGGCAAGGGTGTTGGCGTCCAGCGTGAAATTGTGCGGAAAGTGCTGTCGGAGACCGATTTTGTAAAGTCCTTCAAAAATGCCCCTGAGTTTTCGGGGAGTTGGGGGGCGACGATCGTTGAACTGGAAGTTTAACGCTCCTCGATCACATCAGCCCACGCTTCTTCTGTGTTTCTCAAATCCCGGTATGCAGTTTTGAGTAATTCATCTTGTTCCATCAAGCGCTGCCGTGCCGTTTCGAGTTTTCCGGTAAGTTCTTCGGTCTTGCGTTCGAGGGTTCGCATATGTTTTCGGCGTTCGGTATACATCCGTTCCACATAAAACATATAAGTGAACTGAAGGCCCACGACACCTAGCAGAACGAGCGACAGACCTATGAGAACAAACACCAGCATAACGCAAGATAGAAGTTTCTTTTTTTGAATTATACTTTGACCTCTGCCAAAGGAAAAGTAAAATCTATCCATAGCCGAAGTTGCAGGAGAAAAAACTGATGCGTCAGGACATAGTTAATTTATTCCCGGAAGCACCGACGCTGGATCGCCGCGAATTTCTGGTAACATCGATCTTTGCCGCCGGTACTTTTGCCGCTGCAGTGATGCCTGTTCAGGCTCAAACACAGATCAAAACCGATGACAAGGGACTGATCACAGGCGAAGTTAAGATACCTGTATCCGATGGAGAAATGCCGGCTTATCGTGCGATGCCGGACAAGGGTGGCCGCAAATTCCCGGTTGTGATGGTCGTTCACGAGATATTTGGCGTGCACGAATGGATACAGGACATTTGCCGACGTTTTGCCAAGCTTGGCTATATGGCGGTTGCTCCGGCATTGTATGCTCGACAGGGCGACGTTAAAGATCTGAAAGATCCACGCACGATCAATCGCGAAGTTTATTTTAAGATCCCGGATACGCAATCAATGGCGGATCTGGATTCGACAGTCGTGTGGGCTGCTAAGAACAGCGGTAATATCGACAAGCTTTCGATCACAGGATTCTGCTGGGGCGGACGCATCGTTTGGCTTTATTCGGCCCATAATTCAAATGTCAAAGCCGGTGCTGCGTGGTATGGCCGTGTCGTGCCGACGGCTAATTCACCTATGAACGCGTTACAGCCTACCACGCCTATAGATCACGCAGGTGAGTTGAAAGTGCCGGTGATAGGCTTTTACGGCGGAAAGGACAAAGGCATTACGCTGGACGGAGTTGAGCGAATGCGAGCCGAACTCAAAAAAAGTGACTCAAGATCTCAGATCGTAGTTTATCCTGATGCGGATCACGGTTTTCATGCCGATTACCGCGATACTTATAACAAACAGGCTTCGGAGGATGCGTGGAAAAAACTTCAGGCGTGGTTCAAGAAGCATGGCGCGGCTTAAGCCGCTAAAACAGCAACTTTATTCACTATTTAACCGAGACATATTAATGCAAACACCTAACTTAAAACTGCTCTATACCTTATTGTGCGACGATGTGCGTGTTGAAATGGGCAATAAGATCTCTCTGATGGGGATATTTCAAAATATCATGGTTGAGAAACTACCCGTTTCGTTGATCAAGTTCGCGGTCATTAACCATTGGACAGGACAAGGAAGTCACGAAACTGAGATCAGGGTTCTTTCACCCGACAAAAAAAGTCTGGTCGTTACCTCACAGCCAACCAAGATCGAACTTGCTGAGGGCGGCTTTACGGACAATGTTAGTTTTTTTGTTAACGTCGTTTTTCCAAATGCCGGAACTTATTGGATCCAGACCTTAGCAAACACTGTCGTGCTTGACGAATTGCCGCTGATAGTTGCCGATGCCAACAACATGGAAGCCATGCGTCCGGCAGACGAAATTACCGAAACCATTAATTGATCTAGTTGCTTGTACAGCGAAAATGGAAAAAGGCTTCGTCCAGATGGACGAAGCCTTTTTTCTTGGCTAGCTCAGATCACGGCTCCTTTACGGTGTCGCGATGATATCGGTATTTACAGCCTGACTGGTCACACTGATCGTGAGCGGTGTGAACGACAAATGTCGCGAGTCGACACTGATCGTATACGTTTGGCCGACTTGAAGTCCGCCGAACCGGTAGTAACCGAACCCGTTAGACAGGATCGAACGGCTTTGGCCGTTAAGATCGGTCAATACAACACGAGCGTTTGCAACTCCCTGTCCCATAGCCGTCAAAAGCTTTCCGTTGATCTCAGCTTGGTTTGGTGCCGCAGCAGAGAGCTCTACAAGACCGTCAGCTGTCAGTGATCGCGGATTGCCTTCGTTAAGCATCATGCGTTCCCAGATGAGCGGCGATGCCGATCCCGGTGCTCCTACAGCAATGAATCTGAGGTTCATAAGAACTCCATTTCCATTGAGCGGTATCGGGCCGTAGACTGCCACTCTGAGTAAGCCGGGCGTTTCGGTATTAGTTGCCACCGAAAGCCTGCTGCTGATCGTGCCGACCAGATCGACAGGAGCGGCCTGAGGCTGAATCACAAGCGGATCGTAAGTAAGATCGAACTCGTAGGAAATGATCCCCTTATTCGTCGCTCCTTGAATTGCCACAGGTATCAGAACCTCATTGTCCGCCGGTGTTACCAGATGCGGTGCAGCAATAGACGCTGCCCTTTCCGGACCACCCGCGTTTTCGCCTGCCGGCCTGAACGTTGTCGGGTCGCCCCAGTTGCCTGAGACATCGCCCATTAACAGAGCTGAGTAATCCTCATCCGCGAGGCTGTTAGTTATCGACGCATGCGTTCTGCTTGCCGGGTTGAAACTCCATGTACCTGACGATCCATGCACCGGATTTGCGACCGCATAGCGTGCGACAAAAGCCGCATCGAATGAAGAAATACCACCGCCGCCACTTACATCCGCGACGATCAGCTGATTGGCATCCAAATTAACTGCTCCCACCGCATACTGAGCAACCAACGCCGCGTCGAATGATGTGATAGCACCATTTACTCCGCCTGTCTTGGACGGCGTGATCGTGTAAGAACCAGCGCCAAATCCTGTTAGCGAATAGGTGCCGGGTGCGGCCGTCGTGTCAGAAATGAACGGGCTGCCGACAGCACTGATCAGAACACCCGGGACGTAACGTGTTGCAGGTCCAGGAAGCAGAGCATTGCCATACGTAACCGTTCCGGTGATCGCCGGCGGAACCGTAGGAGTTGCCGTGGCAGTAGCTGTCGCAGTCGGAGTGAATGTTTCCGTCGCTGTTGCACTTGGAGTGAATGTTTCCGTTGCCGTCGGCGTTGGAGTAAACGTCTCTGTAGCTGTTGCAGTAGGAGTGAACGTCTCAGTTGCCGTTGCTGTCGGAGTGAACGTTTCCGTTGCCGTTGCTGTCGGAGTAAACGTCTCTGTAGCTGTTGCAGTAGGAGTGAACGTCTCAGTTGCAGTCGGCGTTGGAGTAAATGTTTCCGTTGCAGTTGCGGTTGGCGTAAACGTCTCGGTCGCTGTTGCAGTTGGAGTAAATGTCTCCGTAGCTGTAGCTGTTGGAGTGAACGTTTCCGTTGCCGTAGCCGTTGGCGTGAATGTTTCCGTCGCTGTCGCGGTCGGAGTAAACGTCTCCGTTGCGGTTGCTGTCGGAGTAAATGTTTCCGTTGCCGTAGCTGTCGGTGTGAACGTCTCAGTT
>CAZGSC010000064.1:0-17765 GCA_964528325.1 uncultured Chloracidobacterium sp.
TCTCTTAAAAGAGGGTTAAATATGCCTAAAATCAAGCACTTAGAAAATTTGAGCAACTAGGTTTCGACTTAGTTGCTTTATTTATGCGGACTATTTTGGGTACGTTTTTGGGTACCTTTTAAATCCAGCATCTTTAACATATTTCACTTTCGGTTTATGATCGCCGCACTATGAATCCACGCGGATAGGACTTCATAGTACTTGGGATTGGAATCAGTTTATTAACTGCTGGAATTTATTTGGCGTTCGATAGGAAGATCCAGAGATTGCAGTCCTACCATTACCCAGCTATCGTAATAAGATCAATAACTTAACCGCGAAAAATCTGGATACTTTCTCACGAATTTGAATATCAAAAATCGGCAAATTACTTTACCATTTTCGCTTGTTAGCTTATAATCGCGCGAATGCTTACTGGTATCGCATTGTTGGTTGTTGTTGTCGGTATATTGTTTGTTATTCGTTGGTTAGATAACCGAGAAAAGGAAACTAAGAGATTAGAGATGCAAGTTTACCAGGCGGAAATGGCAATCAAGTATCCTATTAAACCGCAAGGAGATGAGACACAGAAGGAACATTATTCGCAACCAACGCCATCTACACCGCAACCGCCAGTGCTACCGGCAACAGCACCAGTGAAGACGAACAAGAACGACCCTTACGGTGTTCTTTATGATGATGAATTATGAAAGATCTTGAAGAACTGGGCTTGATACTTAAACGAGACGCGCCTGGTGCATATGATCAATTATCGAACACCGAATTAGCTCGTAGAGTTAAGGCGAAGAATCCAGATTTATACCAGGAATACACTGACAACGATACCCTGCAAAAAGTTCGAGGAATAATGTCCGAATTTAATACCGGCAGAGGGATATTCGGTAATCTGTTCAGACGATGGAAGGCGGTAAGCCAGAACAACCTACTAGAGGTCGTTGGCAAGACTCAAATGCAGCTTGTAAAACAGGCTGCGGATCTTGCGGATGCTGTCATTAGCGGTAAGAAAAAAGAGATTGAGCTTGAAATGTTTCTCGCCCAGCATATCGCTGCCCTCTCTCACATGGAGAACACGATGTTGCTGGCGGACAACGCCGCTCATGTAGGCTTAACCCTTGAAGCCCATCAGTTGCAGCTGCAAAGCACGTTCAACCAGCAACTTTCGGAAAAGAATAAGCGCCTGGATGCAGAACTAACCGCAGATCTCGCTAAGCTGCAAAACAAGTTCACCATTAAAGGTCATAAAATTGTTAGCGAAGTTGAGCTTGCCAAGCTCGCCTTACAGCACCAAAACGACAAAGAGATTTTGGAAACAACCAGTAGACTCAAGATAGAAGAATCTCGCATTATCGGCGATGAAGAGCTACGTCGGAAGATTTTTGAGGCCAATGAAGCAGTTAGGCTTTCCATAATGGATGAAGACCCAGAAATGGCCGGACTGCAAAAGCAGATAGAAATTCAGGAAATGATAAATCGGCAGTATAAAATTATCGCGGATGTTCGTAAATCAGAATTCCCCGAAGACTTGAAGTTACGGATGATTGAGGATGCAGAGGATCTAATAAAAGCCTTCAAACAAAAACTGAGGCTGGAAAAGGATCTGGCCCCTGAAGAATTCATAGAGGTCAACCCCAAGAATCTAAACACGATAGTACTCAAGCCCATAGAGTGAAACAAGACTGGTACAAAGTTCGCACCGGCGTTCCGTTCAAAGACCGCCACAAACTACCCACGTTAGACGGAGTTGTCGAGCGAAGGCTTAAGAAAGCCAAGAGCAATTATCCACTTAGGCTACTAGGCAGAGGAGAGAAAGACCTTTACATTACTGAGGAAGAACGTGCGGCAAATTTTCATGTATTGGGCGCGCCAGGAGAAGGAAAATCCAGGTTCATTGAATACAACATCCGTAAAGACATAGAACTAGGTAACGGTTTGTGCTTACTGGATCCTTCAGAGAGAGGAGATACCGTTCAGAACGTTCTCAGCTACTGCGATTCTATTGGGTTTAAAAAGATAATACTCATTGATCCGACTACGATCAAGAAATACGATAAAGTTCCGATAATCAATCCACTCAAACCAGACCACCGTAAGGAAAGTGTCGCCGGACTGATGGAATCACTATCAATTCTTTTCGGGGCGAAGAATGTCGATACTCCAAGGATCAGACGGTACTTATCGGCTTTACTTAGAATTCTAACGACTGCAAATCTGACGCTAGCGGAAACCAAACACTTCGCTACTTATTGGGACGAATCCCAAAGATACAGAGACGCGATATTCAAAAAGATTTACGGTAAAAACCAAAGGGACGTTCAAACCCTGCGCGACGTACTCAAATCAGAATACACATGGCAGCAGTATTTTAGCTCTACAATAAACCGCCTTGATGCGCTGTGGGACGATGAACTTTCCTACATCTTTGGCTCGACGCAAGGTATTAACTTCACGGAAGCGGTATCAAGAGGCTGGGTGATCCTGGTTAACTTATCGCCATACACGCTTAATGCAGATGAAGCCAGACTTTTAGGGATTATAGTTATATCTCAGATAGTCCAAGCCATTAATACTTTGGTCCACGATACATGGAAGGGAGTATTTTATCTCTACATGGATGAGGCCGGACGTTTTGCCACTCCACAGATTGATGAAGTATTGACCTACAAGCGGAAAAGCGGTCTTCGGATGTTCCTTGCTCACCACGGCTTTGAACAGTTTGAAGACAAGAAGATCCTGCGCGCTGTCCTTAACGGAGCCAGGATTAAGCTCATGCTCGACACGCCGGACTATGATGACCGAGTTCAAATGATGAAAGCTCTGGGATATGGTGGAGATTTACCACCAGCCCTAGCAGCGTTTGCGAATCAAAACCTGCCAAAACAATACGCCGTTATCAGAAAACACAAAGATACTCCGGTTAGGATAAGACTGCCAGAAGTTCCCGACATGCCGCCGGTCAGCGAAGCTTTTTTGCACGAGATATTGAGTTACCCGTTTTACAAGTCAAAAGAACAAATTAACGATGAGATAAATGCACGAATCACACTTGAGGATCCTAAGAGTCCTAGACGCGGAGAAACATCTAACGTCAAAGCAGATAACAAAGGTCCTGTATCCAAACGAGGGACAAAGGGCCTACGAAAGAGTAGCGAAAGCGCTCCAGTCACTAAGAGGCCAAAACCTCTTAAGTTCTAAGTCGTATGGCGTTCTAGCCGGTAAAGGCGGTCTAGATTACTTCTGGGCGCTCAAATCCCATCCGGTCATCAAAGATTTAGGGCTAACCCCTCCAAAGGGTGAAGTCCATTCGCATTTTTACCCGCATGAGAAGCTTTGTGGCGATGTCTTTGTTCAGCTTGTCCTTACTGGTAATTTGCATGGCTGGGAACACAAACGTCTCAATGACGACATAAAGCCTGACCGAACATTTTATTACGGCGATGATCTGGTTTTCCTAGAAGCCGAACGTGGGAGTCATAACGAATCAACCATCCGACAGAAGATCCAAAACTATCAACAACATTGGCGTGAAACAAAAGCGAGGTTTAAGGTTTTGTTTGTCTCTAGGACAGATCAGCACTACCAGATGATTGCCCGTAATCTCTCGCATCCGGCCTACACGGTCATTCATATTGATGATCTAGCAATAGCTTTTCACTCCAATACAGATTCCATTACGGGTTCCGAGCCAGTGGAACAGTTTGGATAAGTTTCATTTAATAAACACCGCCATTTCAACACCCTAATGACCGACGAGATAAGAAGGTGGTATTCGGAGCTGCTTTTGCAGTATGCCCCTCTCTTTGTTCGGGGATAATTGTTCGGTTTAGTGAAGTTGTTTGTTCGTGGATGGGCCGTAGATAGCTGTAGAGGTTATCTACGTTTGGATTAGTTTTCATTGTTTGTTTTTGGGTTTTGCGTTTGTTCGCGAGACCCAGTTTTATTTGTTTCATGTTTGACCGATTAAGTGTAGAAGGTTGGAGGTTGTGTCTTGTTTGGGTAGTGAGATTGGAAGAGTTCAAAGCTTGTAGTCTGATCAGGAAGGAATACTCTTGCTAAAGGGATAGTATCACTCACAGTCTTCGCATTGTACCAGCCAGTCCTCGCAGTCAAGAATGGATTTTATATCCCGCATTTTTTTTATATCTTGATTTTGATTTTTGTTTATTTGTTAGGGGGAATTTGTTTTGGACGTATAGCTTTGTTCTTTGCGGGAGCATAAATCTATATTCTTGACTGCTTCGGCCTTCGGCTGGTTTATGCTTCGACGTAGCGAGTGATACTGGTATCCGCTATGAAGATTATTTACCAGTGAGGAGCTTTTATGGATCAGTGGAATTATAAGCAGGCTGAATTCAATCAGTTAATGAAAGGTTACTATAAGGACCGGGGCAAGCCATGTAGACACAGTTCGAGTGAGATGTACTTCTACCGTTTATCGGTGGTTTTTAATTTAGGGATATTGGCTGGTTTTTTTATAACTAAGTTTTGGTAGCTTCATATATCCGGTAAGCCGGTTTGATATTGTAAGGTAACTACCTCAAGAGATCGGCAAAGCTAGATCTAGATTTTTCAAGACCGCAAAGATATACTATTGTTAAAAGAACGTATCTCGGAAGCACCGGTCGTTGCACTCCTCCCGGCCAACAAAGACCGGCTCCAATCAAAAAAGAAACGCTCGATTGTTACCCATATCAAGTAACAAATTTCAGTCCCGCCGTCTAATTATTTACTTCCTTACCGATGTCCAAACCAAAAGGGCTACGCCTTAAAAAATACACCCGCGAAAAAGCTGAAAACTTGCCGTCGCGCCGGATCACTCCCCGATCGATCGAGATAATTAACATTATTCACCGTTACAGATTTATTCCGACGTCTTTGATCGTTCGACTTATTGACGGCGACATGAGGACAACAGAACGCCATCTACAAAGCCTCTACCATCAAGGCCTAATCAACCGCTTTGCGTTTCCCTCTACCTACTACCCTACCGAGTTTAATTACTACATAGATGATAAATCCGCTTTGGATCTCCTAATCAGCAGCGGGCACGATGCTGAAAAACTCGATTACGAAAGCGTCAGTAACAACCGCGAAAAGCAATACGCCGCGATCACCATGGGCAAGGAAATGGTTAAGATGCAGGGCCGGTTAATGCATTTACACCACGAATTGATGATTTCACGATTTCGTTACATGCTGGAAAGAGCCTGCAATAGATCCGGCGATAAGGTGAAATTGTTGGGCTTTTATCAGGGTTCGCAGTTATGGAACAACATCGATGTAGCTAAGGTGTACCACGACCAGGAAGGCCGGTTGCAGGAGTCACAGGAAACCGAGATACTTCCCCACCGGCCGGACGCCTTCTTTGCTTTACATTTCCCCGATCGTAGCGGCGAGGATCAAACAGTTTGCTATTTTTATGAGGCCGATCGCAAAACCACTTCGATCAAGAAAATGCAGAAGAAGCTCCGTGCTCATTTCCAATATATAGTGAAGCAGAAAAAGCACACCGAGGATTACGGTGTAAAACGTATTCGAGCCGTGCTCATTGAATCGACCATCGACGACTGGACAAATACTTTGCGGATTAGTGCCAGGCACCCTATCGTATCGGGAAAGCCTAGTCCCCTATTCTGGTTTACAACGTCTGACTTGGCTTTTGAAAAATTGATACCGGTAAAAATAAAAAGTGCGGAAAAACAAATCCCAATCTTTCTTGAAAAACCTGAATTGGTGTTCGGGAAGATCTGGGCGACGCCGATGGACAACGACGAACGGCCGGTTTTCCAATCATTAATTGAATAACCTATGAGCGGATTAAAATGTAGAATTTGCCGGAGATCTTTCTCCAAAGTAACCACACTCAAAAACCATTACCAAGAGCATCAAAAAAGAACCAAACATTGCGGTATCTGCGGAGCAAATTATCCGAACAACACCTATCATAAATGTTAACGGTTTTTCTTAAAATAATCTGCTCACACGCTTCTCTTCATTTCCGCAACGCGATCGTTGCCGAAGTCCCATCTCTCAAAAGCGCTTATAAGGCAATAGGCTAGCCGGCAACAAAAAGAGGCATGGCAAAAACCACGCCCCTTCCCGTCTTGTATCACCAAACTATTTCTTTTCCTGTATATTGATGATACTGCCGTTGCCGTCTCGGGTTACCTGGACATCGCTTCCGCCGATGCCAAAGATTCCCGAGTTTTCCGTCCGGTTTGACTCAGTGAGGTTGCCTTCACGATCGTAAGTGTACGATCCGCCGCCTTCCCATCGCTCAGTCCTGTCGCCGTCCTTATGCTCTTCGGTCGTTACTCCCCAAAGAGAATCCCACAATTCGCCCATCTGTTTTTCTTCCTCGCAGTCCCTAAAAGCCAGGCCCCAGTTTTACCGGAACCCCGATCCTGAACCGTTTTACCGCCGCCGCAAGTATCCGCGTTCGTGCAGCACTCAATAAAAAATAACCCGCCGGAACCACATGCGACGGGTTATCAAATATCGAATACACCACGATACTAGCGCCAAAACACTTTAGGTGTCAAGCACTGTCTTTAGTCCTAAAGGACTTTTTATTATATTTTTTGCTTGGCCTTCAGGAAAGCAGTGAAGACAAGTTGGGCTAAGTTTGAATAGTCGATGCCTTGATCGATCGCTACCTTCTTAAATTCGCGAGCGATCGGACGACTAATATAAAGAGCCATGCGAATTTTATCTTCTTTTTCTTCTATTTGGATTGAATCAAACATTCTGTTTTCCTCGCTCTCGTCGGACGCAAGAGCAGATTGAGTACCAGGCATTGATACGGCCTCCGTAATATTGTTACTTTTCAAAATATACCTCCGGTGAAAAATAAGTTCAGAAACTATTTCCGAACATCACCCTCCACTGAGACTGCGACAAAAGACGCTAAAATTTAATCCTTTGTTGCTAAAACCCCAAAGGAACTTTTATCTTAACTGTTAAAACTCTTTAGCGCAATACATTTATCAGGTGTCAAAAAAACCCTTCAAAAATACGGCCCTAAATTCCCTGTTTTTGCAGGACTTCCTTCGCTCAAAACGTCATGTCAAAAAACTAAAGTTAATTGACACCCAACGGAATCTATGGGATCTACACATCGAGAAGTCGCCAACTTTCGATTTGGTTATTTCTGACAAGTGCTTCAACTTGAAGTTGTACATCCGGGTAAACATATAAGTACCTAACATCGATATCTTTGCGGTGGCGAATTATCGGTTTGATCAATTCGATTTGCCCCGTCCATGGATCGTATTCGTGCTCATAATCTATATCATCTTTCTCAACAACAACTTCGACCTCACATTCGACTTCCACTTCGCCATAATACGTGATCATAACCCTCAGTGACTGATCAGACATTTCATACACATAAAAATCGTCGATATCTAAAGTGTCTGTTTGTCGATTGAAATATCCGGTGGAAGAAGGTGTGCCCACCACGCCTTTTATTTCGGTCGATTCAATACGTCTATTAGCATCGCGTTCGATTATGCTCTCTGCCTTGTCCAATATAAGGCGAGAATCGAGCGACGCGGTTAACCAATCCTCCGTGAGAAAGTCGATCTTGACTGCATGTTTGGCCGCAAAAGAGTCTAATGAATCAAAGTAATCGACGACCACGCCCCTATTCTTACAATCGTCTGCCAAATCTGGATGTAATCGTAAATTTTTGTCCCCCGCGGCGAACTGCTTAATGTTTTGTGATATGAATACCACTTCTTTCTCGAAAGAATCGAAAGCTATATCTAAAACCGAGTGCCATAGAATGGCATCTCGCATTTCCTCTCCACGATCAGAGCAAGGGCGCCGGCGTCGAATGGCCCGCTCAACAACATCGTGTAAATAAGTTTCCTTGTATTCGAATATCTCGTCCGGATTGATGGAAAGCGTTTTGTAAACACAAGCCATATATTCGTCAGCCTCTAATGAGAGAAGTCCTTCATATTCGGGAAGACGTGTGGTTGTAATTATAGATTCAAGACTACGTTTCGCTTCCACGAATTTATCGTTCCTACTCTTTAATTCCCGTTCGTAAAGAGCCCTAAGCTCATCATTTACGATTCGGGTAAGAACAAATTGCGAGCGAGTTTTCGTGGCGAAATCGAGAATTATTTCAAACTTACCGGATTTCATCATCCAGTCCGCACGAATCACGTTAGTGTCTAAAATTAGTATCATTCGATCCTCTGTGTAAATTTTTGATTAGTATATAGCAAAAGTGGTGGGAAAATAGGAATCGTTGCGTGTTGTTTAAAAATCCGCTGTTTCTTGACGGGTTTTGTACCACTCTATACTATGCACGTATGAGAGTTGGACTTTACGCGCGGGTATCCACCCACGATCAGCAAACCCTTCCGATGCAGATAAAGCAGATGAAGGAATATATTAAAAATCGGAAATGGAAACTTACTGTCGAATTTCAGGAAGTCGGGTCCGGTGCAAAAACACGTCCGAAGCGTGAAGAGCTTTTGAAAATGGCAAGACGCCGAGAGATCGACGCAATTCTCGTTTGGAAGCTCGATCGTTTTGGTCGGAGCCTGGCAGATTTAATCACCGCGCTGACCGAGCTTAGAGATCTGGACGTAGTATTTGTGTCGTTAACTGAATCACTGGACTTCTCTACCCCGTCAGGCCGTGCGATGGCCGGCATGCTATCGACCTTTGCGGAATTTGAACGCGACATAATTCGCGAACGTGTGAAGGCAGGGATCGCTAATGCCCGAGAAAAAGGTAAGGCCCACGGCAGGCCGAGAACAGCCGCTCTGAAATACGATCAGATAAGGGCATTGAAGAAGAAGAGCCTGAATAATTCTCAGATCGCGAAGAAACTCAAGATCAGCCGTGGAAGTGTAATCGGAATGCTCAAACGTGCCGGTGAATGCTAGAATACTTCCCTGATCAAGTCTTGTGGAAGGCAAAACATGAACGCAGAAGGTCTAGTTGAAATAAAACATAAAATTCTCCACTTTCACGAGCAATTGGTAACCGATCCCAATCATCGCTTCCGCTCTTGGGAGCATTGCTTTTCACATTTTCAAAACAGAAAGGCTATTGAAAGCGACGCGGATATAGATAATTCAGCCTTACATCTTGCTTTCTATCTCGCCAGTTGGGGAATGTATCGTGGTTCATCATTTCTCTTGCAAAAGGATTACAAAGTCCATTATCCAGTTGTGTGTGAATTGCTTAATAAAAAATACGAGAGTTTATGGGCACTAGACATTGATGCTCTAAACTCAGATTCGCCCGAAGTTTTGCTACTTTTTAGTTTGGTTAAGAAAATCAAAACGATTTATCAGGAAAAGGTAATCACAATAAACGGTAGGCAAAACCAAGGAAATGCTTCTGACATACTTGTGACGAAAATTCTATTGGGAACTATGGGGTGTATACCTGCCTATGACAGACTTTTCAAGAAGGGCGTAAGCCTTCACGGTGATTTTCCTGCACGACTCGGTAAAAGCAGTTATATTGGTTTGATACGGTTCTACAACAAAAACAAAGACGTTCTAAAAGTTGTGCAATCAGAAATCGCCCAGCGGAGTATAACGTACCCGCCAATGAAATTGATAGATATGTATTTCTGGAATTTGGGCGCGAGTGAACACGGCCGTTAACTTATGGGCGGCAAACTATGGTTCGGTTTGGCGGCCGCGTCTGACAAAAGCTGGCAAAATGGCCCGAAACCATCGATTTGAGAGGCAAATACGTACTCTCACAGCGAGTTTAACGGGTAATTGCGTCAAGGCGTACTGGAATTCAGGACGATCTGGGGCCAAGCTGAACCTTACGAATCGCAGAAGTAATTACTCGCTAAGAACAGCCTTTTGAAGCAACATTTGGGTGTCACCGTAAAATGGTACGTCCGTCTTTCCAAGAATGCCCGTCGGTAACGTCTGAATTTCGCCCAGATTCTCGATTGGAACCAGAACCGTCTTTGCTCCGTTATCAGATAACATTGTTACCTTATCGGCAAAGTTAATTGATCGCTCTACGGCACCACCGATTGACACATTACCCAACACGGCAAGTCCAGGCTTGAGATTCTTTTTGTATATTGCTGAAATTATTGCAACATACACCGCTGCACCGATACCGCCGCTGATATATGCCCCAAGCAAATTACTGACCTGTACATTAACGTCGAACCCTCCTAGAGAATGCTGCTCATTCAAAATGCTTCGCTCATTTGCGCGAAGGTAATTGTAGGTATTCTTAATATTCTCTTTTACTTCCTGGAAAGTAGTGCCAGTGACGTTAAGCTTACCTGAACCTTTAACCGCGACCACTTCGATCTTCACCAATGCACTAGCGTCGCCATCGCTTGTTGAGGTGTAACAAACGCCCGGGGCCAACGGACTGCTCTCGATTAGAGCCGATCCACGTTCTTCGGGGAGTCCGACAAAATTCTCTTCTTGAGTATCCTTGTCGATATATGAGAAATTAGTGTCCCAAAACTCCATACCGCCAATTCGCTTGAGTTGCTCCTTCACGCGTTTGCGCATTTCCATGGCAAAGACTAAATATTCCCGAATATCTTCTTTCGTGAACTTTCCATCCGGATGCAGTAACTTTATCAATGCGGACACAGTCTTACGAACAGCTTTCGAGTCCCTTTGCTTTACATGGCCCCCCAACGAAAAATACTTATCCAATGCGTCTGTGTATGATATTTTCCTCTGGGCTTTGAGTGTTTCTGCAAAGAAGTCAGTGCTAAACCCATAATGGTTTGTGAAGTTCGTCGGACTGAACTTCGTGATTTCCCACCCCGGCAAAAAGAAGTGGACTCGATCCAAAAAAGCGGTATCAAAATTAACCTCTTCTGAAAGAGGACTGAATAGATGCGAAGTCTGCAAGACCGTTTCGACAGGTTGATTAATATTTCCATTAAGAATTATCGATGCCTGGCCCGTGATCTCACCACCCTTTCCGGCTCGCGAAAATGACCCCGATTCCATATAGTCCTTCATTAGTGGGATCGCATCACGGTCCTTGAACAATTTGTCGGTACTTTCGTCAAAACATATTGCGTCCCATTCGCCAACAGCTCCAACTCGGCCTGTAGAGTTGTTTACAAACAGTTTTGCGACGGTACCTTGTCCGCCAGAGATCAGCACTGCATATGGCGTTAGTTCTTTGTACACGTAGGACTTACCAGACGAACGCGGCCCAAGCTCAACCATATTGAAGTTCGCTTCCACTAAGGGAATTAGTCGTGCCAGCAATAGGTTGAGTTTTCTCTCATCGAGACCTTCACTTCCGGGTTCATATCCGGCGCTACGCAGCAAAAGCGTTTTCCATTCTTCCTTTGTAAATTCCTTTCTATTTTCAATGGTCCGATTATTGTCAAAACTGGATAATTGAATTGGCTTAATGTCGTGAACCACAAAAGGAAAAACGGTGGTTCCGATCGTAATCATCGGATCGTATTCCATTTCAATAACGGCCCATATTCCTCCGAGCAGCATCTTTTCGTGCCGCTTGACCAGGTCATCGCTGATATTGGCCCGCTTCATGTTACTGTTGCTGACCGTTGCCCAATAACGATCTTTTTGGGGATCAAGGTCTACCGAGATCTTGTCAATGATTGTGAATCGGCCTTTCTCACGAAGCTTTGACTGAATGAGATTGCTTTCTTCGGGATTGACATAGTGGTCATGGAGGATTTTCTTGACGTTCTCGATACCTTCGTTCATTTTCTCTTCGTCTTCTGTGCTACACGAATTCGCTAGTAAATATTCAAGGACAAAAGCGGGTACATTCGCACCGCCCTTAATGATGCCAACCAGATCCTTCTTTACAACAAATCCTCTGAAATGTTCTAAAGCCTTTTTGTCGAGTTCGTCTAATACGATCATATGTCCTAAATTTTACATCAACCCCCCGAGATCCCGGAGATTGGTTTTCTTTACAATTACAGTGTCTAGCTGCTCCTTGGTATTAGCGTCGACGAGCACAGCTTCGACTTGTTGATTCTGATCGAACGAAAAACTTATTGTCTCCGTTTTTTTTGGCTCCATTTCGATCTGACTACTTCGCTGGTATGCCACTCCACCCGCATGAAGCAAGATCTCGACTATTCGTTTGGTTGCAAACAGGTTTTCTGCGGTGTCCCCAGCTTGAATCTTTACAGCAAATTGCTCACCTGTGATCTCGGCCAGTTCAGCCTTATTAGCTATTTCAACGTCCAGGCCGGAGGATCCTGTATTGACCTTTCGGAAAGTAAACTTAGGAATTATTATCTCTTGCGGTGCAAATCCTCCATGAGCGAATCCATAGACACCCCGTGACTTAAACGGCCGCTGGGATTTCGCTGCGTACACATACTTGTATTCGCCGTACGGGGCGGGAAACTCAAGACAATTTGTATCTAATTGTTTGTCTGTAGCGCGGAAATACCTTTCTTTTACGTCGGTCTTACCGATTCCTTTCGCATCGATCTTATCCGATTCATCCAATAGCCCAGTTAGTACAAAACCATGATCCGTAACAAGATATACCTCTCGGTAACCGATATTCAGAAGCAATTCGATCTTTTCTTTCAGGACCTTTTCAAACTCAGCAAATAACTTTAGCGCACCGTGTTGCACCTTTTCGCCAATATCATCAATGTCCTTATAGCTGAGAACCAAATAATCCGCAGTTTCTCCGTAATGAAGATCTTCGAGTTCGAGATACTTTATATCTTTGCCAGTCGTTGCCGTCAATCGCGTTTCTCTCTCTTTCTTTGTCGCGAGTATTTCGTTGTTCCCAACATACATTGCACTCATGTTGTGCTCGGTCTCCGACGGCATATCGGCGAGCATAACTTCCTTATCCACTGTAAACTGCGATTGAAGCCCTTTCGCAACATAGTCGGCGATCTCATAACTGATGCCGTCACCGACGATTACCGCCGTCTTCGGCTTCGCTGACTTAAACAGATCTACCAGATATCCCTGTTGGTTCGACTTGTAGTCGGGTGCATATTCAAACCACATCTGAAGTAGTTCGTGATTATAGCTTTCATAACGCTCCTGCAGCGGGCGAATGATCGGCTCGTCCCCAAGGAAATGCATGTACAAATTCCTAATGGCCCGATCCAGCGGTGCGAAGTGGTTGATATAGTAATCGACTGCGGAATTAAATGAATTGCAGGACGCCAACTGTTTACCGTCAAAGTCCAATAGGATAACAATATCGTTCCACCACGCCGGCACAAATGTTCCGGCTTTCCCGGATTCCATTCGGGCTTTTATCTTTACAAGTTTCTCACTCACATATGTCTTGTCGTTGAGATTTGCAGTTAGTTGCCGAAGAGCGAGCTTGTCTAATTGTTCAAAACAGTGGTCGGGGTGGGCCTGCCACGGGTTTGTTATGCTATCCGTTTTGTAGGCTCTTGCGTATTTTTCGAGCGACGGCCTATATTTAGCGCTGTCGCTCCATCGATGGTATGTTTTCAAAAGATCCTCAGGAATGTCGTTGTAAGCCAATCCGTCAAATATCCGCTTTGCGACTTCGTCTGCAAGTGTTTTTGGCGGTTTTGCCATGTAAGGCTGGCCTAGTAATTCAAACAGCTTGGTTTCAAAGAGCTGTTTGACATCGGAGTCCAAGGCACCTAAGTACGTTTCGGGATCATTTAGGAATGGCAGTAGCTCGTCGTCGAGACTTACCAGTTCCTCTAAATTCTGGAGGACTTTTTTCCACCAAGCCAGGTCTTTCCCAACTCCAAGCTTTGCAGCGGTCAAGAGCATTGGGCTGTCAAAGTTTATCTGAAGGCCGGTTTGGGCAAAGAGGTTCTTTTTCAGCCATTCTGCGGGGTTGGTAAGATCGAGAGAGCCGTGTGTAAAGCAATAATCAAACAGAAAAGTAAGCTTGTCTTGGGGCCTTTTAGCGTAGAAAACAACCGGTTTGTCTGAAAGTTCTTTTTCTGCTTGGTGGCGGAGAAATAATTCCTCCTTTACCTGTTGCCAGTTTTCGGTCAGGTCGGCGTTCGTTTCTAACACCATTACCTTATTTCGGTCGAGTAACGACACCAGAAACTCGCATTGGCGTGACGGATCGACTATCACGACGCGGTTGCGATGCGATAGCAGCTTCTCAATCTCTTGTAGGAACCATTTATCCGTCATTACCAGTCCGCGTTCAGATATTTCTCCAGTTGTTTTGCGTTTAGTACATCTGCCCGGAGCATGCCTTTCTTTTGGAGTGGGGCGATGTTCTTGCCGACACCGTCGTCGAGTTTTGGATCGTAGCCTTCGGCGATCAGTTCATCGATCTTTTTGGTGAAATCCGAGATTTCCTGCAGTTGCAGCCGGATCTTGTCTTTCTCGGTTTGAGCCTGGGCCGTTTCGCTGTCGGCAATCTGTGATAATCGGTATTGCAGGGCTTCTTCGCGTCGGGCGATGTATGTCGTTTTCAGCTTATACAGAGAATCGCGCGTCCATTTGTAGATGATGATATACGCAGAAAAACCTTGATGCTCGCCGCTGCTCATATGCCAAATGAACGGCGTTTTGGGCAGATTCGGAAACAGATTGAGATGCTCGCTCAATTTTGAGAAGAAATGATGTTCCAGATATTCCTTGACGGGACGACCGAGCAAGCCGTCGAGCTGGGCAAACTGCGCGGAGCTTAAACCGAGGGATAAGCATTTTTGCTCTAATCTATCGAGCAGTGCGGGTTCACCGGGCAAACCGACGAGCGGAATAATTCCGTCCTCGTCTTCCATCAAAACAGTTCTAGTCACATCGGCTAAATACTCTAAAGCGATTTCATGAGCGCGACCCGAAGGAACGAAATTGCTTTGCTTGAACCAATACCAAACATTGATTGGATTTACCTGATGACGAATACAAAATGTTTCGAAATTGTTGTTGGTTTGATAAAGTGCAAGAAATTCGGCCTTTATAACTTGTACTCGATCTGTCTCAATAGTTGTCGTTGGTAAATTCACAATAAATTCATTTTGTAAGTCTTTAGGCACGATTCGTAATTCTAGAAACGCAGTTTTGGCTTCTGCCAAAAGAGGCAATTGTCCAATAGATTTGCCCATTTTTGCTTCAACATCTTCAATATCTATCTGGCTTAATTCATAAACTTTGAAGATAAGATCATTAATAATAGCTTCATTAATTAGAGTCAAAGTTATTTGATGATTTTCATGATTTAGGTATTCTAACACTCGATTCTGAAGTGATATTTCCGAAGATCCAACTAAAGAACTTTGCTTAAATTCCTTTTCATATAAAATAAAACTGTTTAATTCTTTTCTAATTTCAATATTGAGTTTAGAAAGTTTGTCGATAATGACCTCTGTGGCTTTTGAAACAGGCACAATAGGAATTCTGTGGATGTCGTCTGAATTAGTAACAACAGTAGAGTTCAAACAATTAAGTGTATAAGCAATAAGATGAGAGTTTAGAAGAGCTATAAAGTAATTTATAGAATATTCAGTATTTTTCTCTAAAAAAATACTTCTAGTGGTTGAGTCGTAAATATAATTACTAGGTTGATATCTGAACGAGGTGCCTTTTGATGATAATAAACTACACGATATACCTTCCTTTAAGTAGGTATCAGGATTACGAAGTGTAACTCCTTCTAAAGATTTTATTTCGGCACCATCATTTGCCCAATTCAATACTAACCAAAGATTTCCATACCATTTTTGATAGGCTCCTCCTTTTACATATCCAACCCATTTTTTTTTGTCAGTTAAATAATCTTCTGAAATATCAGAACCATTTACTTCCCACCAGAATCTAAAAAAGCGTAAATTATCTGTTCCCAATCCTTTTTTAGCTTTCAAATATTTTTCAAGTTTTGTCCCTTTGAACTTTTCTCTAAATTCATCGGAAATCCAATAAATAAAAGGATAGCCATCGATGATCTTAAGTTTGGATTGATCAGCAAAGTAAAGGTATTTGTTAGATTTATTACTCAATAAGTCAGAGTAAATTTCTGAAAGAGCATTATACCTTTTACCTTCGTATAGGTTATTTAATTTAATGAATGTTGCCTTGGGATTCTTACTTTCTTTTTCTAAAACATAAAAAGCACTGTCTACTCTCGCGGAAGGATTAAACATTCCTAAATATCCCCATTCAACAAATATTGAGATAGATGTATTCTCAAGAATAAATTTCCTAACATCTTCAAATGATTTGATATACATAAATGTTGGTGGATGTACTAAAGAAAGTTTTCCATTATCGTTTACTAGATCAAAACATCGTTTAAGAAAGGTTACATATAAATTGGTATTAAATTTATATGGTTTTTTGTAGTTTGCATCAATGAAGCTTTTTAAGTCATTACCGAAATCCGAACTGTCTGTATAAGGCGGATTGGCAACCGCGACATCATATTCCTGCGTCAACAATTCCGAAAATGTAAGGGCATCGGCTGTTTTGACGCTTAAAAATGATGAGCCGAATTTTTTGTTATGCTGCGCGACGGCGGAATTTAATTTTTCAAAAAAGTTTCCGCGAAATTTGTAATAATCGCTGAGCGTTTCTTCGTACATTCCCCGGAGTGAATATTTTTCGGCATGTTCGATTACATGTTGAAGTTCGTAATTGAATTTTTCTTCAATTCGCAGCAACGCGCCAAACTTGTACGCCTGCTGTAAATCCGTCCAGAGTTCTTTCACGATTTGTTCCAATTCAGGTTTAAGCGGCACGTCCGCGTTAAAAAGCTCTTTTACTTCTTCGTAATCGGGCAAAAAGAAATCGGAAGAAACGACGTTGAAATGTTCGATGCGGGCAGTGCGCCGGCGGCGTTTGGCTTTAATATAAAGACCAAGCTGAGCCAGCTGAACGGCCCGATCATCGAGGTCTACACCGTGAAGATTGTTGTGAATAATCAGTTCCGAAATTTTGCGCTCATCGTAGTCGGCCCCGTAATTCTCGATTTGATCGAGATAGAGATCATAAAACAAATCAAACGCGTATAAAAGGAAGTTGGCCGAACCGCACGCCGGATCGATTAGTTTTACCTCGGACAGCGGTTTCGGCTCCCGGAGCTGGTCGGCCGGGGCATTAGCGATTCGATATTTGTCTTTGATCGCCGACTGGGGAAACATCTCCAGATACAGCTTGCCGAGCGAGTTATCTACCAAAAATTTCACCACCCATCGCGGCGTGTAAACCTGGCTTTGGATCGCAACTTTGTCGTATTCCGTCTTAGCCTTACTTTCCTTGTGAGCGATCTTTTTGTAATTGTTATAGCTCTCATAGAGCCAACCCATGACATCGTCGCTCTGCCAGATGTTCTCTTCAACGTCACTGTCTTCTTCGACGGCGTTGAATGTGTCGATGATCTGATTCAGCTCAATCGCTGTCGGCAGTGGATGATAAGGATAATCAAGACTGAACAGGTTGATCTCATCAGAAAGCTGCTGCAATTGATCTTCGAGAAACTGGACAAGCCCCTCAAGTTCCGCATTGCGTTTGTCTGGATGCTGTTCAAGCCAGGCAAGATGTGCGAACGACCGGCCGCCATGCTGCGTCCGCCGCGTAACGACCTCGGGATGGAGCGTATGAGCCTCCATTACCTTCAAAGCAGCAAGACGATTGAAAAGCGTGAAAGTGAACTCCTCAACCAGCTTTTCATAGGCGTCTTTGGCCTTGTTATGTGTTTCGGCTACTAAGGTCTCGTAGATCGTTTCAACCCGCTCGCGATCGGCCCGGTATTCGGCCAGAACGTCGTCGATCGGCGACAACGATGCCTCGCGAATTCCCATTCGTCCCAGCCGGTTGCGAAAT
>CAZGSC010000065.1:0-17551 GCA_964528325.1 uncultured Chloracidobacterium sp.
CAACCAATCAATATCTCCAAACAACTAACAAAACATAAAAAACATGCGACCGGAGACAATAAAAAACACCGTGAATTGGCCGAACAGCTGAAGTCTGCATTGGAATCAAACGAATTTGTCGGAAAGGTCGAGGTCGCCGGTGCAGGTTATCTCAATGTTTTTTTCGACAGAGCACGCTTTTTGGCAGACAATGCCTCTGCCGAGCCTTTGCCGGCCAAGGCCGGAACTCAAAACGCGGTAAAAGTCTGCGTCGAACACACGTCAGTTAACCCGAACAAAGCCGCACATATAGGACATGTGCGCAATTCCGTGCTCGGCGACACGTTTCAAAGGATCCTAAAAGCAACCGGCAAACGCGTTGAAGTTCAGAATTACATCGATAACACGGGCGTTCAGGTCGCGGATGTTGTTGTGGGTTTTATCTATTTGGAAAACAAAGACCTGGCAGCGATCAAGGTTCTCGATAATGAACTAAAAGCCGCGGGCATGAGTTTTGATTACTATTGCTGGGATCTCTACGCAAAGGTCGGCTTTGAATATCAAGCAAATGAGGTGCTTAAACAAAAGCGTGCAGAGGTGCTTCACCTGATCGAAGAAGGCAGCAACGCGACCGCTGAGTTGGCTGATTTTGTCGCAACGCGTAATGTTGAGTGCATACTCGATACGATGGAAAGGCTTTCGATACGTTACGATCTGCTGCCGCGTGAATCGGAGATACTGCATCTTCATTTTTGGGACAAAGCGTTCGAACAAATGAAACAGCTTGGCGTGATCCATTACGAAAGCGAAGGCAGTCACAAAGGTTGCTGGGTGATGCCGTTTGAAGAGCATTCAGGAAACGACGAGCACGAAACAGACAAGATACTTGTTCGCTCAAACGGAACGGTCACTTACACCGGTAAAGACATTGCCTACCAGATGTGGAAACTGGGTATTTTGGGCCTCGATTTCAATTACCGGTACTTTCACAAATACAAGAACGGAAAAAATGTGTGGATCACAACCGCTGAAACGGTCGAAAACAACATCGCGGTTCCGACGTTTGGCGGTGGAGAGACGATCTATAACGTCATCGATTCGCGGCAATCTTATCCGCAGGATATCGTACGAAAAGGGGTTGCAGCGATCTCACCTGAACGCGGTGAAAAAGCCAGCATTCATCTCTCTTACGAAATGGTCGCTCTTTCCCCCGCGGCTGCGGAAGAATTAGGATTCAACCTATCGGACGATGACCGCCAAAAGCCCTTTATAGAAATGAGCGGCCGCAAAGGTCTCGGTGTCAAAGCGGACGATCTTATCGACCGGCTTGAAGCCAGCGCCCTCGCTGAAGTCCAATCACGTCACTCAGATGCGAATGATGAAGAAAAGCAGTTGATCGCGAGACAGATAGCGGTTGGTGCGTTGCGATATTTTCTGCTGAAATTCACACGAAACACCGTTATTGTTTTCGACTTCAAAGAAGCTCTGTCGTTCGAAGGTGAAACAGGTTGTTTTTGCCAGTATTCGGCTGTACGGGCAAATTCGATCTTTCGCAAACTCGAAGAAAACGGCGTGTCGGAAATCAGTCTGGCTAACTGCGATCCGTCTGAGATCGTTTCTGTCTTATCCGGCGAAACCGGTAATGATATCTGGTCGATGGCGATCCTGGCTTCTCGGCTTGAAGAAACCGTCCGGCAAGCCGCATTGGCAAATGAACCGGCTATTTTGGCAAAATATACTTTCACTCTCGCCAAAGCTTTCAACCTTTTCTACCACAATCACAAGATCATCGCTGAAACGAATAATGTGAAACGGACCATTCTCATTACGGTCGCTGATATGGCCCGCCGGGCCCTTACATCTGCGCTGGGAACGCTCGGAATTGAAGTGCCGGAGAAAATGTAATTTCTTTCGACGCGGCTTTTAGGATGAAAGCAGTACCGTTACAGATACCGCCGTATTTGCAAAATCCGGTAACGAAACTTAAAGTTATAGCTTTGTAACATCATTTATGCTGATCGTAATGAAGCCGGATGCGTTGCCGTCCGAGATCGAAAAAGTTCTTGAAGTAATAGAAAAGCTGGGATTTACGGCACATCAGATGCCAGGAGAAAACCGCACGGCTATTGGTGTCACCGGAAATGCAGTTTCCATCGATCCTGCACATTTCGAGACGCTTCCAGGCGTTGCCGATGCAGTTCGCGTGACGCAACCATATAAATTAATTTCAAAGGATAAGCAAAATAAGCGTTCGATCATCCGGGTTGGGACCTCGTCTATCGGCGGCAGTGAACTAGCAATGATCGCCGGCCCTTGCGCTCTGGAAAGCCGCGAACAGGTCTTTGCTGCCGCTAAAGTCGTTGCCGAAAGCGGTTCTAAATTCTTTCGAGGTGGTGCGTTTAAGCCACGCACGTCGCCGTACGCGTTTCAGGGCTTAGGTGAAGATGGTTTGAAACTGCTCGTCGAAGTTCGCGACCAGTTTGGCCTGAATATTGTTACAGAGGCAATGGATGAGAGCGGTGTCGACCTTGTCGAAAAATACGGTGATTGCATACAGATCGGCGCCCGCAATATGCAGAATTTTTCGCTGCTCAAATATATTGGCAAAACGCGAAAACCTGTCTTGCTGAAGCGCGGCCTTTCGGCAACGCTTGACGAACTGCTGCTCGCAGCTGAATACATAATGGCCGAGGGCAACAGCGACGTTATTCTGTGCGAGCGCGGCATTCGCACCTTTTCGGGCCATGCACGCAACACGCTCGATCTCTCGATCATTCCTGCCATTCACCGGATGTCACATTTACCAGTGATCGTCGACCCATCGCACGGAACCGGCCATAACTACATGGTCGGCCCAATGGCACGTGCCGCCATCGCCGCCTGTGCTGACGGCCTAATAATCGAAGTGCATCCACATCCGGAAGAAGCTCTTTGTGATGGCGCTCAGGCCCTGACGCCGACACAGTATCTGGATCTTGTCAGACAGGTGCGGAAAATTCACGAAGCCATAACAGTGCCGGTTTCAGCCTTTGCTGAAGGCCGCTGATAGCAAGACCCATAATTTTAGATGCAAAAGATCCGTGCGAGTTTCAGAACCCGCACGGATCTTGTTTTCTCTCACCTGACGCCTTTTGCCTATTTTGCCAAGCGGAGTTTCATTAGCCCATAAAATTGAATATAACAGCTCACCATAGATGCGAGTATCAAAAACGTCATCGGCATGAATCGCGCAGTTTCGGGCAATGTGACACCGATGCTTTGCTTAAAGAAAACACCGAACACTACACCTACCAACGCTAAGGCGGTACGACCGATGAGCCAATTGCCAAACTGCGGCTTTTCGTACCGCGACGGCAAAAAATATGGCAGCACGGCCAACATCACCATCGTAATGGCGATCAACACAGAGTCCAGCGAAAACAGACGATTGGAACGCCCGTACTCCATTGACAGGAAAAACAACACAAAAGCCGTGTCGAGGCCCGCCATATTATAAAACCCTATTCCTTCAATTTTGTCAGTAATGTGTCTCATGTTCGTTGTGTATTGTGTGTTAATGTTTAGGTCCGTTTTTTTTTATTTCTTTCTCATACCAGGCTTGCTGAACTGTTTATATGCAACGCGAAAAAGCTCGGAAAGAGCCTTTGCTGTCTCAGGTGTCAAATTTTTGTCAGCCCGTAGGTGAGCTTCGATAATATCCGTCGTCTTTTCGTGAGGGTAATACACCACCGGCTCGACGTTCTTTGTCAGATGTTTTGTCATCAGGCGGTCAACCGGAATATCAAGCCATTGCGTCAATCGAGCGATATTATCGGCATCGGGCCGGCCCGTGCCGTTCTCGATCCGCGAAAGCGTCGAAGCTGACACCTGCGTCAGATCGCCGACATCACGCAAGCTCAAATCCAATTCTTCACGACGTCTTTTTATCGCCTGTCCTAATTCCGCTGTACTTATCAAACTTTCATTTTTAGATCTCATATTTTTTTCCTCCCAAATTTTTAGCAATTCTATTAGTAAATGCATCGCAGTATCATCGATGCTTTCTATTGCACGGATAAAACATAACACAACATTTTTTTAAATGCAAGCAAGTTTCGCACTTGCAACAGAAAAATTATTCTGATACACTGTTTCACAGATGCAATGCTCCACAAATGAGATACGCATCTTTTGACAAATAAACGCTGAGTGGCCGCTGTCTAATAACATGCCGCGAACAGAAACGTCACGAATCCAAAAAGGTGGATATTATTTTGCAAAAAACGTGACGATTTAGAAACACACAAGGAGAAATAAAAATGAAACGCAACGCAATAAACGAAACGAATACACAAGAGACAGCTACTTTGTTTGAATTGAACGAGATCGCAAGCAACGTTCTGGATTTTTCGACGACATTACGCGAGCTACGCAAAACGGTCGATCCAAACTTGGTTCGTCTGCGTGCCGGACGCCGTGACCGCAGCGGCAACATTCACATGGTTGAATATGTCGAGTGGCACACGGTCGCCGACATTCTTGACGAACACGCACCAAATTGGGGACACACCGTAAAAGACATTCGTGCGATAGGCGACATAATAACAGTGACAGTAGCGATCACAATCGACGGAATAACCCGAGAAGGTGTCGGAACGGGAAAGACTGCAAGCGAAACAGGTATCAAAAAAGCCGAGCACGACGCGTTGAAACGCGCAGCGGTCAAATTCGGTATCGCGCGCGAATTATATAAGCGTGAGTTCGAGTCGATCGAGCAGGCCGAAATCGCTCTCGCTCCATCGCCTGCCGCATCGCAGCAATTGCCATTCAACGATCCGATCGCAAAAAATCTTGCCGACATGATCACCTCAAAACAACTGAGCATGATACGAATGATCGTACGCGAAGCGAACCTCGACGCCGAAACCGAGTGTTCGCAATTAATGCATTGCGGCATTGCCGAGCTTTCAAAACGAGCGGCATCCGAGTTGATCACCCATTTACAAACTTTGCAGAGCAATAAAGCCGTCCCGATCAAACGTGCCGGTTGATTCCTGCAACACAACCGTTTTGGACCGTCGCCGAATCCTGCCAAGCTTTACCTCCAAAAGCGCAAATACGCGGCGACGATCCAAGACGCGTGTTCCTATTGCATCTAAAACTATCTTGCCGGACAATACGTATACACGACTAAATAAAATATAAGGAGAACTCACATGGCAGAACAAGCAAGTGAAATGGCCGAATGGGGCGGAATACCGCACGGTTCATTCTGCTGGACCGAAATAGCCAGCAATGATGCCGAAAAATGTAAAGCGTTTTATACGGACATTTTTGGCTGGAAATTTCAGGATAGCAAGGCGATGACTGACGGCTTTAAATATAACGAATACACGACTCCCGGTGGTGATTATCCTGCCGGTGGGTTGTATGAGATCACGCCCGAAATGTGTAAACCCGGTCAACCTGTACCGCCGCCGCATTTCATGACCTACGTCGGCGTCGAGGATGTTGATGAAAACGCAAAACTGGCCGTCGAACTTGGTGCGACCATCATTCATGGGCCGATGGACATTCCAAACGTTGGCCGCATGTGCATTATTCAGGACCCAACTGGAGCGATGATCTCGACTTTCAAGATGGCAGAAGGAGGACACCATGGCTGAATTTAACATACCAAAGCACGGCGAAATTTGCTGGCGTGAACTGCGGACAAAAGACCTGCCGGCGGCGATGGAATTTTACACAAAATTATTTGGCTGGGAATTGCCGCAAACCAAAGTTAGTCCGATGGACTATAAAGAGATCGTGATGGGCGGGACTGCCTACGGCGGCATGATGGCAATCGATGCAAGTTGGGGCGACGATCCGCCGCCATCGCATTGGGCAAGCTATATCGCGGTCGATAACGCGGACGAAACCGTTGCAAAGATCACAGAAAAAGGCGGCAGTGTTCGCGTTCCGCCATTTGATGCTCCCGGCGTGGGACGAATGGCAATGGTCGCCGATCCTTCCGGGGCCGATTTTGCGATCATTCAGTTCACACAGCCGATGTAAAAACATTTGTCGACAAAACGCACAAAAGCCACGAAAACAGATTCTGAATTTTCGTGGCTTTCGTGTATTTTGTGAATAAAACTATTTCCGGTTTCCCTCGGTGTCAAATATTTCTACTGACGCCGCATATTCTTTCACCTGAGGAAGGACTTCATTGGCATCGCCTACGATCACTATCGCCATTTCTTCAGGCCTAACATGTTTTACAGCGACACGCTGAACTTCGTCAACTGTCACTGCATCAACATTTTCGCGATAGGTCTGAAGATAATCTTCGGGCAAACCGTAAAGATGTTGGTTGACAATGAGATTGGTAAGGCCTTCTTGTGTTTCGGCACGGATCGGAAAAACACCTGTGAGGAAATTTTTTGCATCGGCCAATTCCGTGGATCCAACCTTCTCATTCCGGATACGTTCAAGCTCAAAAAAGAATTCTTTCAGTGAATCGCCCGTCACAGCGGTCCGCACTTCCGCCGTCGCTTCGAAATCGCCAGCGAGTTTCTTAGTTTCGAGACGTGTGTAGGCTCCATACGTATAACCCTTTTCCTCACGAAGATTCATAAAGACTCGCGACGATGCTCCCGCACCTAGGACTTGATTCATAACGATCAGCGGAAAATAATCCGGATCGGTTCGATTCACGCCTAAGTTCGACAAAACGATATTCGATTGTGCAGAATCCGGCCTATCAACTATCGTCAGGCTGCGGGCTCTGCGCTTAGGTGGCACTTCAAATGATGCGGTAGGTAAACTTCCCTGCTGCCAGTCGCCAAAAAGCTCATTTATTTCTTCAAGAAATTCATCGCGTTGGATGTCACCGACAACAATGAAGATCGCATTATTCGGCATAAAGGTTGTGGCGTGAAACTTCACCAACTTTTGGCGGTCTATCTTTTCAATATCGGCCGCATTTGGCGAAACCTTAGAATACGGGTGTTCGCCGTAAATAAGCCGCGCAGCCTGTTCACCCGCGAGAAATCCCGGTTGTGAACGCTGGAATTTTAAATGCTCAACCGTATTTCGGCGATAGAGATCGAGCTCGTCTTCAGGAAACGTCGGCCGCAATACAACTTCTGCCATCAGCCCAAGTATCTCGGACCGGTAAAGCGACAGACTAGAAGCCGCAATTATCGAAAAATCATCCGAGGCACTTGCACCAATACTTGCGCCTAGCCGTTCGATCTTTTCCGCAAGCTGCAAGCTCGCATAACTTTCAGTTCCCTCCGTCAGCATCGATGCCATCGCCGATGTCATACCGGTTCCGCCCGTCGGATCGTTAATATCACCCGAATGAAACGCAAGTCGGTAGCTAACGAGCGGCAGACGTTCATTTTCAAAAATGACAACCTGCAGACCGTTATCGAGCTTAGTCTGAAATGGCCGCGGAATATCGAATTTTACAGGAGATAATGGTTCGGGAACGGATTTTCGTAATTCTGGTGTCATAGTAAGATTCTAACCTTTGCCGGCCGGGACAACGTCGAGTAATGCCCGATTGTCAGTGTTCAAATAAACGCCAACTGCATGGCGAATTTGTTCTGCAGTTACAGCGAGCAGTTCGTCGAGATCACTATTGATCAGTGTCGGGTCGCCGTCATAAAGGGCAAATTCCGCGATCGATTGAGCCCGCGACATTGAAGATTGCCTCATGCGAACGGCATCATTTACCAGCTGATTCTCGATCTTTTCCATTTCTTCCGCGGTCGGACCGTGAGCGGCAAGATCGTGTATCTCCTGCATTATAGTTTCTCGTATTTTGCTTAGGTCTTTTTCAGGCTTCGGTATTGCTCCGACAAAAATACTCGACGGGCCACGGCGTTCGTCGGTAAAACCGAAAAGCTGAATGACTGATTCCTCGCCCTTGACTAGTTTTTGATAAAGACGCGAGCTTTCTCCGTCGTAAAGTATCTTTCCCGCAAGATAAAGAGCATTAAATTCAGGTGAACGTCGCTGCGGTATTTTCCAGCCGATCAAAAAGGCCGGGAACGGTGCGAGATTATCCTCCCATTCCTTGTAGGTCGCAGCGACCTCAGGCGGCTCGCTTACATCGAGTTCATTCGACAAAGGCTGTGACGGGATGTCGCCGAAATAGGTTTCGATCAAGATTTTTGCGGTTTGAATTTCAAATGCACCTGATAGGGTAAGCACGGCATTATTCGGAGCATAATAAATACGGAAAAATTCCTGCACATCCTCGACCGTCGCGTCATCAAGATGCTCCATCGAACCGATCGTCGAATGTGAGTTCGCAAAATTCTTGTAGATCATCTCATTGATCAAGTCGAATATTTGTCCGTACGGCTGATTGTCGTAACGTAAACGTTTTTCTTCCTTGACCGCCTCGCGCTGATTGTCGAGATTCTCCTGCGTTACTGCAAGCGAACGCATCCTGTCTGACTCGAGCCATAGGGCAAGCGGCAATTGATTTGCAGGAAGCGTTTCGAAATAATTCGTCCGCTCGCTCGACGTCGTCCCATTCATCGTGCCGCCGGCCTTCATTATGTGCTGAAAGTGTCCTGCCTTAGGTACGTTCTCTGAACCCTGGAACATCATATGCTCAAAAAGATGTGCGAAGCCCGTGCGGCCCTCGCGCTCGTTGCGCGAACCGACATTATAGTAGACGGCAACCGACACGACAGGTATCGCGTTGTCGGCATTCAAGACAACACGCAAGCCGTTTGCAAGTGTGAATTCTTCGATCTCGAGCGGTGGCAATTTAAATGTTTCAGACATAAATATTTACTACTTTTATCAGAACATTTTGACTGCAAAAATGCAAAAACAAAGCGTTTGGACCTAATGACGGTGAGTTCACAAGTTTTTGCTTAGCTTTTATTTGGAAATCAACCCGGTTTCGGTATATAACTTAGTCAAACAAAACTGTGATCGGCGGTAATTTGGGTGCCGCCAAAGCTGCCGATCTTTTTCTTTTTCTGGTGCTGGTCGAAGGCAGTTTGTGATTCGCATCTCCGGATTTTTGTTTCCTAATATACGTATGAACCGCCTTCGCCGCATCGCCTTTACCCTATTTCTCGTATCAACTGCGGTCGGACGATCTTTCGCCCAAGTAAACACTCCGCTGAATCCCAGCGTTGATCCATTCAGCATTAAGAGCGGCAGTACCTTTTCAGCTTCCGGCGGCTCAACATCGGCAAGGTCCGAATCTGCTGGCGGTGTTTCTAAACCATCGAGGATCGCGGCGGATATACGCGAGGCAAATGAAATAATTAGCGGAAATTATTCAGGCGGGACAGCAAATAACGCGTCTCTTACGAAACTCGCTCTCGACGGAATGCTTCGCTCGTTAGACCCGCATTCAAACTTTTACGATGCCGACGAATGGAAGGATCTGCTTGACGAACAGCGAAGCGGCTACACAGGCATTGGAGCGTCCATATCCAATTTTGACCGTGCAGGAAATACCGACACCTACATTCTCTCGACTTTTCCTGATTCACCGGCAGCAAGGGCTCAACTTCACTTCGGCGACCGGATCGTGGCAATAAACGGCGAGAAAATGACAGGAAAGATCTCTGACGTGGTTCGAGACAAGATACGCGGGGAAACTGGTACTATCTTGCGTCTGACCGTTGAGCGGGCAACTACGAATCGTATCGAAACGATCGAGATACGCCGCAACCGCGTCGCTCAGCCATCGATCCCTGATGCGTACATACTGAGGCCAGGTATTGGATACATAGACCTCTCTGAGGGTTTTAACTACACGACGGCCGACGAATTTGGCGCCTCGATGCAACAGCTGAAAAGCCTCGGGATGAAGTCGTTGGTTCTCGACCTTCGCGGCAATGGCGGCGGCATCGTCGATCAGGCCGTAAAGGTCGCAGAAAGATTTCTGCCGGCTGGAACGCTCATATTAACTCAACGTGGAAGGTCGCGAATCGATAACCGCGTTTGGAGATCGACGAACGCCGCACCTGAAACCTTGCCGCTGGTTGTACTGGTAAATGAGGACACTGCGTCTGCGTCAGAAATAGTTGCTGGTGCGTTTCAGGACGACGACCGAGCAATGATCGTCGGCGAAAAGACATTCGGCAAGGGACTTGTTCAAAGCGTTATCGACCTTCCCGGCCGCACAGGCCTTACACTGACGACCGCGCGTTATTTAACGCCCTCCGGACGTTCTATCCAAAGGGATTATACAAAACTCGATATATACGACTATTTCAATCACAAAACCCCGGCTTCCGCGATCGATAAGCCTTATTTCGAGGCCCGCACTGTTACGGATCGAAAAGTACTCGGCGGAGACGGCATTCAGCCAGACGAGGCTGTTAAATCAGAAACACTCAATGCAATACGAGCATCTCTGATCGATCCGCTTTTCTTTTTTGCACGAGAAGCTGTAAACGGACGAATACGCGGCGCAGAAAACTATCATATAACAAGCTTTTCTTTCGGAAAGCGGATTGACGCAGGAGAATACCTCGTCTCTGACGATCTTCTATCCGCATTCAATGATTTTGTGAAGGCGAACGCTCCAGGTAAATTCTCTCAGGAAGCATTAATAAAAGAGATGGCCTATATCAAGCTCCGGCTCCGTTACAATATCGCGATGGCTGCCAACGGCTCGATCTCAGCAAATCAGATTTTAACCGAGGACGACCCCCAAGTTGCAAAAGCCGTAGAGGCACTTCCGCGTGCAGCTCAACTCGCACAATTGGCAGCAAAAGCCCGTCAAAAACTGTCCCGTTAGTTCTAAATACAGATTATTTCTTGTAACGGAGTATGACGCCGTTCGCCCCGACTGCCCAGCCGAATTTCTTATCCATAAAGAGGCCGTAGAGATGCGCACGAGTGTTGCTTTCCTGTCTGATCCAGGTTTTGCCTTTATCGCTTGAGCGGAGTATGTCCCCTTTGTAGCCAACGAGCCATCCGTTCTTGTCGTCGGCAAAATCTACCCGCATAAAAGTCTCGTTAAAATTTGTGCTGACCTTTTCCCACGTCGTTCCGCCGTTAGATGTGCGAAGTATCGTTCCGGTTTTCCCGACAACATAGCCATCGTTATCATCACGAAAATCGACATTATAAAGTGGTAAGGACGTTCCGGATATCTGCCGGGCCCATGTTAATCCGCTATCGGTCGTTGCAAGGATCACGCCGCCGTCGCCGACGATCCAACCGTGCGAATTTCCACTGAAATCGAGGTGGAAAAGTTCCGTTTTCGTCGGAACGCTTATTCGCTTCCACGTGTCGCCTCCGTCCTCTGTCCTCATCAGCAGCGAATCGATCACGATATCATCGCGGCTGCTATAAACCGAGCCGATCGCATAACCATGTTTTTTGTCTGAAAACCGAATACTCAAAAATTCCGGAGTTCCCGAACCGAATTCACCGCTACGATAGATGCGTGTTTCCTGCCATGACTTCCCCGCATCGCGCGTGATGAACATCTTGCGGCCCGCGACAAGATAGCCATTGTCATCGTTCCGAAAATAGATTTCGTTGATATCCTCATTCGTGTTCAAAGGATATTTCGTCCACGTCTGGCCGCCATCGGTTGTCGAAGCAAGATATCCGTTGTCTCCCGCGATCCATCCTTTGTCGGAAGAAGTAAAAAAAACAGCTACCAGATCGCCTCGAACACCCGATGTTTGCTGTATCCAGGCAGTTTGAGCCGTTAGAGTCAAAGCACAGATCAACACAAACAGGAAAGTCAAAATGAAAATCTTCAACGCAATTGCCTCCGAATAAAAAGGTGATCTCGGATTAGAATAATCATTCCACAATCAAAAATCACCTTATCGGATGTAGATTTACCAGGTTTGGTTTTCCGGGAATCTTATTTCGTGATCCTATAAACCTTACCTTTCCAAACAACAACGACCTGCTCGCCGAGGGCAAAATATGGTGCGAGGCCACGTTCTTTTTGCAGCAGCTTGAAATACTCTTCGCTGGCAAATTTTATGTTTACCTCTATTAACTGTGCAGTGTCAGAATAGTCAGCATCGACCCATACATCACTCTGATTGATAAAATTCTTGTTCGCCACAAATTGATTCTGAGCGTTGTTGCGAATAATTATCTGTTCTTCTTTATCGTCCTTGCTATCGCGAACGACGATCTGCGTATTCTGCTGCATGGTGTTTTGCTGAGCACTCAAACGAACCGCTCCGGCTCCGCTCTTTTCCCTCATTGCCTTTGCAGCAGGTGCTCTCCTTGAAAATTCATCGACATCAGCGCCGCTGACGTTCGCCATCGACCCATCGGTTGCGAGGTACGATGTGTAAGGGGTAACTAGTCCGTAGCGCGTTCCGAGATCAACAACTTCGTCGCGCGTTTCCTTTGTCTCGCCATTGCTTCGAATCTGTTCGAGCAGCCATCCAACACGTCGGCTGGCCCAAAGACGCGGCAGGAAGTCATTCTTGTCGGAACGCGACGGAAAATCGAGGTCGGTATAGCTGAATGAACGCAATTCTTTTCCGGACTTTCCAGTCAGGCGGAGCGTGATATCACGCAGGTCATTTGTATTCTTATAACGCCCGATAATGGTCATCTGCATTCCACGGAAAAGGTCGGTAAGTTTTCGCGGATACGTGTATTCTGTCAGCACCGCTCCCCAATCGAGTTCAACATCGGAAAGCACCGGCGAACTTACACGCTGAAAGAAGTTCGAAACCTTTATCTCGAGATCCTCCTTGGGCTGGACATAATCAGAAATGCCGTCATTCTCCGAACCAAGACGGTCGAGCAATGTTGTGTTTACGTCATAACCAAATCCAAATGGGAATACACGAACATCGAGATTCTTTGCGTTCTTGAAGTTAGCAACGATGCGTTCGACATTAGTCTCGCCGACGGTTGGCAAGCCGTCGGTCATAAAAACAAGCATCTTTGGGCGGTCGCTCTTTTCAAACTGCTTCAAAGACGCAATGAGCGAATCATTGATATTAGTCCCGCCTGTCGGCTGGAGTTTATTGATGAATTCTTCACCGCGACGTTTGCCCTCGCCAGTGGCGGAGATAAGGCCGCGCTCCATTAAATGCTCTTCGCCAGCAAAATTTATGATGTTAAACCTGTCACCGTTGCGAAGTGTTTTTACTCCAAACAGCAGAGCCTTTCGTGCCTTGTCTATCTTGCCTGCGTCAGCCATCGAACCCGACGTGTCGAGCACAAAAACTATGTCCTTGTTAACCAATTCCCTTTCGGAAACATCGTCCTTGGGCGAAAGCATCAACAGAAAGTAACCGTCCTTTCCCGGTTCGCGATACGTGACAAGCGACATTCCGAAATCGTTGTTCGAGAGGCCGTAGAATAATTGAAAATCAGTATCGTTGTTTCTCGTTTCAAACGACACACGTGCGTTCATCTCGCCTTTCATCTTTACGTCGATCTGGTGAGTCGGCGAATAGATGTTTCTCAAAGCCTCGCGGCCAACGATCTCGACCGTGCCCGAAACCGTGCCGAATTGCTGGGGATTTCTGTTTCCAACACCTCGCCTTGGATTTGAGACATCTTCCATAGGCATCGGCTGCTGACGCGCCCAAACATTGCGGCCAGTGCCTAACGGATAGCGATAGGCAACCGTTCCCGATTCGGCCTTTAGCACTTCGGTGTAAGTCAATTCGAGTTTCTTGTCAGAATTTGGCGGTATGGGAAAAATAGAAGCCTGAAAGAGATCTTTTCCGGCGTATTCGAGCAACCCAGGATCGCGCTGCCGGCGAACTATCTCGTCATATATACGTCGAGCTTCTTCTTTCGAACGCACCTCGCCGACGAGTTTCTTGCCGTTCTCCCAAATAGCAAATTCCACTATCGAAGCCGTCTCAGGTATTGGAAAAAAGTATGTGCCCTCAAGCGTATATTGCGTGTCATTGCGAAAGATCTGTTCGACATGCGTCGTCGCAACCTGACCGCTGATCTTTGTATCGATCTGAATCGATTTGACGGGCAGTGCATTCGGCAAAGGCTGCGGCATCGGCCTCGGCATACAAGGCCGGGCAACACAGACTATCGGAACGATCACGCCCTGCGCTGACGCGGAAAACGAAAAAGTAAATGCGGCAAATACAACACCAAAAAATACGGTAATAGCTCTGAACTTCATGTTTTTCTCCCTTCTTTCTGAACGGCGCTTTCTTGTAAACGCTTGTTTGACGTTTAAAGGAACGGAGAAAGTTGCTTGTACTTGCGAGATTTTTCTAAGAATCGCGAGATGGCTCGAAATTACCTTTCTAGTTTTCGGACGGCTGGTCAGATCTTTCTTGCTGATCATCGCTCTGCAGCGAATCTTCTATATCCTTTTCAGCCTTTGCCCGGAGTTTTTCAACCATTTGCTCAGCCCTTCGAAGGCTGGCTTCGAGATTTGTTTTTGTCGCTTCAACCTGCGTAAGCAAGGATTGAAGATTTGTCCTTTCAGCCGCCAGGCTTCTGCGGCGGTTTTCGCGTATCTCTTCTGGTTTCATCGAACCGGAAAGCTGTAGCGTACGCTCGATGTTCTCAGGCCGAATATCATATTCGATCTGATCCAGCCGTGCCCTAATGCTGTTTTCCTTTTCGATCATGTCGAACAGCTGCTTTCTCAAGGAATCTGCACGCTGTTCGGCACGAGTAAGAATGTCAAGATTCATCAGAACACGCTTTTGCCGGTCGTCGTAGCTCGTGCCTTGTGCTGCCTCAAGTTTTTTGAGGCGGTCATTCAGTTCTTTTATACGGGCAGCATTAGTGGTCGCCGGTTTTGCCGCAGTTTTTTCCACGGGAGCCGTTGTTTGCTCGACATAATCTCCCGACTCGCTTATTATCTCCGCCCCTGTGACAACCGGTGGCGTGGCAAGCGGTTTCGGTTTGGGCTTCGCTCGTCCGTTTTGTGCCATCAACGAAGAAGCAGCAGTGACAATAACCAAACTTAAAATTGCGACTCTAGAACCTAAATATCTCATGTTTCTATCTCATTTATCTTTCTTCTTGTCCGAAATAAAATCACCGCGGACAAGTTCGACGGCATTTTTTGCGAGGCCTATGACCGGTATTGCATCAATGCCGGAGTTCAAAAGTCCTTTGACGACGCCTTTTCTTTTGATATCGTTGCCGACCAAAGCAATCACGACCACTGTGCCTCCAAACGGGATAGTTTTTGCCACACGTTTTGCGACTTGCCATCCGCCGGCGTGAACCAGTTTACGTTTGATCTCAGTTTTTTTGTCGGTCATCGTGCTTTTATTATACTTGCTTTAATTCGATGACAACAGCATACTTTTCTTTGCACGAAATCCTCCCGACAAAGTTTCATTTTCTATCACCGGATGTCACTTGAGATCGCAAAATTATCAAGAAGCCACGGGAACAATTGGATCCTGCGTGATGTCGATCTGACGTTCAGCGAAGGCCGCGTGTTTGGCATCTGCGGCGGCACCGCTTCGGGCAAATCAACGCTGCTTAGAGTGTTAGCGGGCCAACTCAAGCCCGATGGCGGCTCGGTAAGATTCGACGGCCTCGACATTACGAAAGTCTCCGCCAAAAATCGCGGCATTTCGCTTTGCGCCGCTGAAGGAGTCAGGGGAATTCTCGATGCTTTTGGCATCGGATCACAGAAAGAATCGAGCGGCGAGCGTCAGATCAAGGCGCTCGACGAAGCCATTGCAAATGCCGGCAAGGTCCTGCTGTTCGACGACCCATTCAATCAGGTTGACGAATATCGCCGGCAAGAGTGCATTGAAAAGATCCGCCGAGCCGCCCGGTCACGTGACCGCATCATTATCTTTGCGTCGAGCGATTTCGCGATGATCGCGGCAGTTGCCGACGAAGCTGCGATCCTTGCCAACGGCAGCATTACACAGACAGGGACGCCGCAGGAGTTGTACGAATATCCCGAACTGATCGACACTGCACGCGTCACCGGCGACAATAATCTTTTCGAGGTCCGGCGGCTCACATCGGCGAACGCCGAGCTGCCGGAATTTCTCACTATCGACGGGGGACACAAGGTCTTCGCGCAGATCAACGAAAAAAGCCGTCTTCCCGCGCTAAACCGGAACGTAATGCTCGCGATCCGGCCCGAGCAGATCTCAATGTCGATAGGAAAATCCTTTCCCGAAGACAATCTCCTGCGCGGCGTCGTCACGGCGATCAAGTTTCGCGGTGCGACTACGCTGGTAGACTTTGACGCCGCCGGATTAAAGCTAAAAGCTCGTGTTTTTCGCACGGTCGGCTTAAGTGTCGGCGACGAATGCATGCTCGGCCTGCCGCCTCACCGCATAATCATCCTCAAAGACTAACGGTCCGATCTTATCCCAAAATGTTCAATTCTTCAGGTTTTTAGTCCGTTGCCAGATTGAGAATGATCTGAACTCGGCGGTTTTTTGCGCGTTTGGCGGCAGTTGTGTTTGCGGCGACGGGTTTGCTCGATCCGAAGCCTTTGTAGTCCATCCGCGTTTCGGCAACGCCCATTGCGGCGAGTTTTCCTGCGACGGTACGTGAACGGTTGTCGGTAAGCGTTTGTAAAAGCTCGGGATTGCCCGAACTGTCAGTATGCGATTCGACCAAAACGGTGTAAGCGTTATTATTCGCGAGTATCTCCCCAAGCGATGCGAGTTTTCCCTCTGCCTGATTTGTAAGCGAACCGGAACGTGTCGTCGTCCAAAGGTTTTCGGGCAGCGTCAGAGTAATGCCTCGTTCGGTCTTTGAAACAGAGCCAAACACTTTAAGCGAATTGATAAGGTCCGCTTCGCGTGCCCGGATCTGCGCGACATTCACTTCACGATCGCTTTTCTGTTGAATTGCCTTTTTCTCCTCTTCAGCGGCAGCCAGCTTTGCCTTGGCATTTTCAGCCTCAACTCGAAGCGTCGCATTGTCTTCGCGAAGCCGTCCGTTCTCGTCACGCAAGTCCTTTACTTGATTTGCATAATTCTGCACGTCGCGTTCGGCGAGTTCGCGGTTGCGTATCTCGCGAGACAATTCGCTTTTCAGATCGGCGATCTCGGCCTGAGCATCGGCATACTTATTTTCCGCAAGGCGTATCTCGGCATCCGACCGTGTTTTTTCGTTACGTTTTTCACGCGCTTCCCTGCGCACTGCAGCAGTCGTCTCAGCCTTTACCGCCGAGCTGATCGATTTGCGGGCGGCAATGTCAACCGTGTCCGAATCACGTCCGGCCATCCACGCGTTCGTCGCATTCTGCAACAGCGTCTCGGCTTCAGTAAGCTCAGGGCCCGCATCGCGTTCCGCACCCGCGAACCGCGCAAGGGCGATCGCCTGCTTCGCTTGGAGAATTGCCGAAGGAGTTTTTGCATAGTCGGTTTCCGCGATCTCAGGCGTTCGCGGATCACGGAAATAATCGCTCGAATTCCCAAAATACGTTATCGAAGGGCTCGTCGATATTCGTTTTCCATCTGTTGCAATAGGATAAAGATTTTCCAGCATTATCTGCTGGCTCGGACGTGTCACGAGAAAATGCGGCTCCGCTGTGATGATCAAAGCAAAGGTCTGCAGCGGTGTCGTCACTGTGATCTTGGAATCTATGAAAAATAGTCCGCTTCGCTTGATCTCGCCGAGATTATCGACCTGGCCTTCGGGCGAGATC
>CAZGSC010000066.1:0-17458 GCA_964528325.1 uncultured Chloracidobacterium sp.
CACGTGTCTGCCCTTCAGCCAAGGTGGCCACGATGCTGCCGTCGGAGAATATCAGTGTCACATTCGAATCGGCAAGCACTTCAACGCGGCCGAGTTTTCCGAGACTGACAACTGCACTTGAACCTGCACCGGCAGCGATCACCGCTCCCGAAAGTACGGTCGAATTGGAAACTGCCGGTTGTCCGTTCACCGTCACTTGTCCGGTAACTGTGATCTCGCCTGTTTGGCCGACCGGCAAAGCAAATGCGACCATCGAATATACGCACCAAACCGCAGCGGCCGTAGTTAAAGTAACAAACTTATGAAATTTATTTTTGCCCAGCATTGACTTAATCTCCTCTTGAATCGAACCTTATAAAAAACACATTACCTTTCGGCTATGCCTTGCGGCAATTCCGTTGTAAGAAAAGTAATAAAACCAATTAGCTCGTCGGGCTTACAGATACGCCCGAACCAAGTCTATTCTCGTTGGTCTGTGACGTTGCCAAGACGATACCGGTGATCGCTCCGCCAAAAATAAGAGCGTATACCCACCATGCGTTGCTTGAATTTGTCGCCGCAGATTTTTTAGACGTTGTTCCTGCGGTTGCGGTCTCGCCTGCATTGAGGGAGACAACCTCGCCGGTAACTGTTTTGACGCTCACGCTCTTGGCCGCATTGAGAACCGAAATGCTTCCTGAAACGAGGTCACCGCTGATACCAGCGTTATCGAAAGAAAGAGTGAATGTCGTATTTGAGGCAAGTTCAATACGTCCGGCCTTGCCAAGATTAATGATCGCTCCGGTGCCTTCAGGCGTGGCGATCGTGCTCGATGAAAAGATCGTGCGGCCGCTCTTTACCGCTTCACCGTTGACCGTAACAGCAGAAATATCATTCGAACCTGTAACCACGATCTCACCGGAGGCTCGTCCATCACTGGCTAATGTCACCATCGAGTATGTTGCGATCAACGCAACCGTCATGCACATAGTAAGTGCCTTATGAAACAACAATTTGCTATTCATAGTTCTCCTCTCGTATCGTTTCAAAATCAATAATTTCAAAAAAAACAACCTAACATGTTTTTACACGAATTATAAGGTGATGTCAATAAAACCGCACCCAACCCGCGCAAAATAAGAAAATAACGAACTCCGGCTTTACAAACTTCTAACCTGAGGTTTGATAAACATTTATATCATAGTTTTGCTACTATTCAAATGTGGATTTCAAAAAAACTTGAGGCCAACAGTGAGTTCACCACTCTTTTTCGGAGGAAATTGCAAATGAAAGTAAAATGGATCTTCGCATTGCTCGTTTTGGCACTCGGAACTGCTTGTTCAGACGGCCCTAAGGACAAAAAGATCAGGATCGGCTTTGCGATGGACACCTTGAAGGAGGAACGGTGGCAGCGCGACAAGGATGCCTTTGAGGCCCAGTGCGAAAAACTGAACCTCGATTGCCAAATAACCGTCGCCGATAACAAGGCTGATAAACAGGCGAATGATGTCGATAACCTACTAACAAAAGGTATCGACGTGCTTGTAATTGCGCCGCACGACGCCACTCAAGCCGCATCGATGGTAGACAAGGCAAAGGCTCAAGGTGTGCCAGTCATCAGCTATGACCGATTGATAAATTCCGACAAGATCGACGTTTATGTGTCGCATCAGATACCTGTTATCGGGCGAAAGATCGCCGAATATGCGCTTAGTAAAATGCCGAAGGGCAACTATGTGATGGTTTACGGAGCATCGACCGATAATAACGCTGTCATTATTAAGAAGGAACAGCTTGCCGTGCTTCAGTCTGCTCTTGATAATAAGGAAATAACGATCGTCGCTCAGGATTTCACTCCTGACTGGAAACCGGAACTCGCTCTCAATTTCGCTGAGAACGCTCTGACACAGAACAAGGACGATATTCAGGCATTTGTCGTATCAAATGATGGTATGGCAGGCGGCGTAATTTCGGCACTTGAAAAGCGCGGGCTCGCGGGCAAGATACTTGTGACAGGCCAGGACGCCGGGATCGAAGGCCTCCAGAACATAGCATCTGGACGTCAGACCATGACGATCTACAAACCGATCGTGCCGCTTGCTAACGCTGCCGTCGATGCTGCCGTTCGGCTTGCAAAAAAAGAAAAACTTGACACAAAACCCTTTGTGAACGATACGATCAACAAGGAAATTCAGGCGATACTGCTTGAGGTAACCGTTGTCGATAAGTCAAATTTAATGGACACCGTAATAAAGGATGGTTATGCGAAATTTGAGGATGTATATAAGAATGTCCCCGAAGCAGACCGCCCGAGTCAGAAACAGGATCGATAGCAACGTGGTGTTTTGCACGACTTATTTATGAGTGATATCGTTTTGGCCGTCGATCTAGGCGGAACAAATCTTCGTATGGCCGCCGTCGGGGGCGACGGCAGAATATTTGCTCATGCAAAAACAGAGACTGAAAAAGCGAACGAACCAAAAAGCCTGTTAGCCGCATTGTCATCTCTTGCTGATGAATGTCGGGCATCACTCGCGCCTGAACAGCAGATCATCGGTATCGGTGCAGGCGTTCCGGCAAACATAACACCTGACGGCATATTGCAAAATCTCCCCAACCTTCCATCCCTCGAAGGAATGCATCTCAAGGCAGACCTTTCTGCAAAACTGAACTTCCCTGTTGTTCTCGAAAACGACGCAACAGCGGCAGCGATCGGCGAGAACTGGCTCGGAGCATCTAAGGACGTTTGCGATTCTATTCTGATCACGCTCGGCACCGGAGTTGGAGGAGGCATTATTATCGATAATAAACCTCTTCGCGGTATCGACGGCACTGCAGGTAAGCTCGGCCATATCTGCGTCGAGCCTGACGGCCATCCTTGCGGCTGCGGCAGCAACGGATGTATCGAACAATACGCTTCAGCAACCGCTATCGTACGAATGGGAAACGAAGCAGGCTTGCCGTCAAAAACATCGTTTGAAGTCTACGAGGCCGCACAAGCGGGCGATCAGCGAGCGGTTGATGTGTTCAAAAAAATGGGCCGCTATCTCGGCATCACGTTCGGCGGCCTTGTAAACGCATTGAATCCCGAAATGATCGTGATCGGCGGCGGAGCGGCGGCGGCCTGGGATGCATTTATCGATGACCTTACAACCGAACTCCATTACCGGGCTTTCAACGAACCATCGGACCGCGTCCGGATCGTCCAAGGCACTCTCGGCGACAACGCCGGCATCCTAGGCGCCGCACGGTCAGTGTTTAAGGCAGCAAATTCGTAGATTTAATTTTCTAATTCCTGTAACATTCGAAACGGTGGAAGCAACAAAATGAGTATTGGCATTTTTCAAGAAAAACGACAGGAAATACTAAAAATAGCCGGAAGCTATGGAGCCTCAAATGTGCGTATTTTCGGATCGTTTTCGCGCGGTGACGCAGATGAGAATAGCGATATTGACATTTTGGTCGATCTCGAAAAAGGGCGAAGTCTAATGGATCTGGGAGGCCTTTTAATGGATCTTCAAAAACTGCTTGGCCGGCCGGTAGATGTTGTTACTGAAAACAGCCTCCGATCGCGCATCCGCGAACGCGTTCTACGAGAAGCAAGAGCGTTATGAGGGACGACAAAGAACGATTGCGTGACATTCTCGAAGCCATCGAACGCATTCAGAAGTACACTGCTCGCGGTCGTCCGGTTTTTGATCAGGATGAACTCATTCAAACCTGGGTTTTGCACCACCTACAGATCATTGGGGAGGCTGTTAGATTTCTATCGACATATACAACCGGGGCGGCTGACGAGATCGAATGGCAAAAGATAGTCGGGATGAGAAATATTCTGGTTCACAACTATTTCGGGATCGACACGGAGATCGTCTGGGCGGTTGTCGAAAACGATCTGCAAGATCTAAAAACAAAGATCGTGGCTTTTCTTAATGAAAAGTGAAATTCGCCGGCGACAATGTCGGCATCCTCGGCGTCGCGCGATCTGCCTTCCCAAGTCTTTAGCCCGTCTGATCAGCAAACTGAAACGTGAAGCGGTGAAGAATCTGCGGCGACTGAAGACACTAAGAGCCTGTAAACACGGGAACAGCTTTCAAAGTGTTACATTCTGATACAGCGCAAAAGCGTCAAAAAGTGCCCTTAGATTCAGGATTTTGACACAAAATAGAGGAACGCAATGATTGGAGCTTTCAGTAATGCGTCCCTGGAATATCCCTTGAACCGACCGCATTAGCACTTGCTAATTCGAGCCCGATAGTTCTATACTAATTTCTTGCTGAGATGAGCAGGAACGTCCAAAGTGGGTTTCGCACCCACTTTTTTATTTGCCTTAAGAAGAGATGGACAAGCATTTGATAACTGAATATGTTGGGAAAGTTGCCGGAAAAGCTGCATCGGCTGCCGGCATTGATCTTGTTCATGTTGAGATCGCGGGAACGAAAAGAGATGCGGTCGTTCGCATATATATTGACAAAGAAGGCGGCGTGACGATCGACGATTGCTCCAGTGTGTCGCGTGCTATCGAAGAAGTACTTGACAGTGAGGACGTTATCCCGTCGAAATACGTTCTCGAGGTTTCATCGCCCGGAATAGAGCGTGAACTTTATTCATTGAGTGATTTTGTTAAGTTCACGGGCAGTCTGGCAAAGGTCAAATTGAACACGGAGATCGACGGACAGAAAACATTTGTCGGAACCATCGTCGAGGTTGACGGTGACAAGATCACCATCGACGATCGAACAAAAGGAAGCACGGCTTTTACTTATTCCGATGTTAGCAAAGCAAATTTGAAGATCGATCTTGCAAAAGAATTTGGCCGTTAATACGGCGGCAACAACTATTATGTATAAACGATTGAGCGTAGAGAAGTTATGACAGCATCAGCATTATCATCCATCGGACAGAGCATAGAAATATTGTGCACCGAGCAGGGCCTTGACCGCGATATGGTCATCGAGGCGATGAAAGACGCCGTGCGCGCCGCTGCCCGCAAGCAATTTAAGGCTAAAACTGGAGACAGCGTTCAAGTTGAGTGGAATGCCGAGGAACAAGATCTGGAAGTTTCGGCGGAAAAGACCGTAGTTGAAAATGTCGAAGACCCGCTGACCGAACTCTCGCTCGTAGAGGCTCAGGAAATGGCCGGTGACGAGGTCGAGATCGGAGATATGCTTTTGATCCCTCTAAACCGCGAAGACATGGGCCGCATCGCAGCCCAAACCGCCAAGCAAATACTTGTACAAAAAGTCCGCGAGGCGATCCGAGAAAAGGTTTACGAAGAATATATCGACCGCAAAGGCGAGTTGATCAACGGAATGGTCAAGCGCTTCGAACGCGGCGATATGATCGTCGATCTTGGCAACAACCTCGAAGCGATCGTTCCAAAATACGAACAGTCGCGTGGCGAGATGTGGAATCAGGGCGAAAGAATTCGCGTTGTGATCATCGACGTTTCTCGCGAGCAAAAAGGACAACAGATCAAATGTTCGCGTGCTTCGTCAGAGCTTTTGAAACGGCTCTTCGAGATGGAAGTTCCTGAGATCTATGACGACACCGTCGTGATCAAATCTGCTGTTCGCGAACCCGGCGACCGTGCAAAGATCGCCGTCACCTCGAACGAAAAAGACGTCGATCCGGTCGGAGCCTGCGTAGGTATGAAAGGATCGCGTGTTCAGGCGATCATCAAGGAACTGCGCGGCGAAAAGATCGATATTATCGAATGGTCAGATGAGCCTTCGGTGTTTGCAGCGAACGCTCTTTCACCTGCAAAGGTTTCTCAGGTGCGGATCACCGACATCGAAAACCGCTTGATGGAAGTGATCGTCGGCGAAGACCAACTGAGCCTTGCTATTGGAAAGAAAGGCCAAAACGTCCGGCTCGCAACGCGACTGGTCGGTTGGGAGATCAAGATCGTCAGCGAAGAAGTGTTGAAGAAAGAAGTTGCTCGTCAGATGGGCAGGATGATGGCGTCCGGCGAGGCGGTTCCGCTTACAGCTCTGGAAGGTGTTACCACTTCGCAGGCAGAGATATTGGCGACAAAAGGTATCAGCGATGTAGTAGCTCTAGCTGCGGCGTCTGTTGACGACCTCGTCGACTATCTCGATATCAGTCTCGACCAGGCTGAAACGATCCGATCCTCGGCGGCCATGATCGTCGAACTTCGGAATGCCGATGGTGCAGCAGAAGGGGACGAAAAATCTGTCGGGGCGGACGCCGATGAAGGGTCTTCAGCCGAGTCTATCGAAGAAGGTGTTCCTTCCGAGGAGTCCAAGGATGAAACCGTTATCGCTGCTGAAGGAGCGGACGCTGCATCTGACGGAGACGAAAATGGGTCCGAGACCGTTGAAACAGTTAGCGAAACAGAAGCCGAATCTGAAGAGACTGAGCAAAAGGCTTAGGCGACCTTGCCGAACCCGTGATCAGAACATTTCTGACGGCGAACAAAGTTAGAATTGATTAAAATATGCCGACTGGTAAGAGCATTCGAATTTACGATCTTGCACGCGAAGTCAAACAGGACACTAAGCGCGTAATGGAAGACGTGCGCCGCGAAGGAGCTGATGTCAGCGTCGCGTCTAATTCTGTTAGCCACGAGATCGCTGAGAAGGTTCGTAACAAATATTTCCCGAAAACCGAGACTGCACCGAAACGGGCTATCAAGGTCATAAAAAAAGCTCCAGCGAAAGAAGAACCGGTTCCAGAGGAAGTCGAGATTCCGATAGTTGAGGAGATCCCCGAACCGAAGCCAAGATCCAAATCGGCTGTTGCTAAAGAGATTCCGGCCGAGCCGGCCGAAGATGTGGAAACTCCTTCGGCTCCACAAGTCAGAAAGCTTACAAAGAAAGCCGCGGCGAAAACGGTCGAGGAAGAACCTGAGAAGACAACGACCGTCAAGCGTCTCACAAAATCAAAGGCTAAAACACCGGAAGCCGAGGCTCCAACGGAAACCGCTACTGAGGTAGTCGAGGAACCGTCGGAAGAAACTATTCCTGCAGAGGTCAAAACTCCAACAGTAAGCCCGACCGGAACAACGGTCAAGCGTTTGACGCTTAGTCCGGACGCTCTCAAACAAGGCATCAAACCCGGTGACAAGCTTGTTAGCGACGCCCCGACCAAAACAGGAAGCCTTGTCTCCGAAAGGCCGCGTGGAGCAGACGACCGTGGACGACGACCCGAATTTCGCGGAACTCCGGGCGAGACCGCCGCACCACAGATGACCTACACGCCTCCGGCGGATAATCGCCGAAGGCCGGGACGTTCTGGCGGCAGAAAAGGGAAAGATGACAAAGGCGGTAAGTGGGCGGAACGCGACCTTGACGCTCCGTTAAAGCGTTCGATCGAGGAACGCGTAATGGACCAGGTCGGTGCGGTCGATCTCGATCATATGAAAACCGCTCGCCTAACAGAGGGAGCAACGGTTCGCGAATTTGCCGAGGCTCTCGGCATTACGCCGCGCGACATTGTTCAGCTGCTTATAAAGCGAGGCATTTTTGCGACACTCAATCAACCCATCGGTGAAAAAATGGCGACCGAAATGGGTCTTGATTTTGGTTACGATGTGAGTTTTGTTCCGTTCGAAGAAATGGTGATCGAGCAAGAGTTCGAAGAACTTATTGCCGCCGATGCCGACGATATCGAGCTTCCGCGTGCACCGGTCGTCACCGTTATGGGACACGTCGATCACGGCAAGACGTCACTTCTCGACGCTATTCGTTCTGAAAATGTTGCTGAGGGCGAAGCCGGCGGCATTACGCAACACATCGGTGCGTATAGTGTGCACGTACCTAACCCGGATGCCCCCGGCGAAGAACGCCGCGTCGTGTTTCTCGACACACCTGGCCACGAAGCTTTCACTATGATGCGGGCTCGCGGTGCTAAAGCAACAGATATCGTTATTCTTGTTGTCGCCGCCGACGACGGAGTTATGCCGCAGACTATCGAAGCGGTCGAACATTCAAAAGCAGCTGGCGTTCCGATCATTGTCGCGATAAACAAAATTGACAAACCCGACGCAAATCCCGACAAGGTAAAGCAAGGGCTTGCCGGATTAGGACTACAGCCTGTCGATTGGGGCGGCGACACCGAAATGGTTCCCGTTTCGGCTAAAAAGCACGAAAACCTCAAAACACTGCTCGACACCGTGCTTCTTCAGGCCGATATTTTGGAATTGAAAGCAAGCCCGACACGTCGTGCTTCAGGTGTTGTTCTGGAAGCAAAACTGGACAAAGGCCGTGGAGCAGTTGCGACCGCTCTTGTTCAGCAAGGAACGCTGCGAGTCGGTGACCCTTTCATTGTTGGACAGTTTTCGGGCAAAGTTCGGGCAATGTTCTCAGATCGCGGCGAGGCAGTAATTGAAGCTGCACCGGCGACACCTGTCGAGATACTCGGTCTCCAGGGTGTGCCTCAGGCGGGCGATACGTTCCAGGTTGTTTCCGACGTTGAACGTGCTCAAACAATTGCCGGACAACGTCAGATGCACGCGCGACAATCGGCAATGCTCAAGACCACAAAACGCGGCATCGAATCGCTGGGCCAGGTCGAGATCAAGGAACTTCTTGTTATCCTCAAAGCCGATGTTCAGGGTAGCGTCGAAGTGTTAAAAGGCACGCTGGAAAAACTCTCAACGGAAAAGGTCAAGGTTCGCGTTATTCGTGCCGGTGTCGGCGCGATCGCGGAATCGGATGTGCTGCTCGCTTCAGCCACACAAGCTGACAATGCATCGACAGCGGTCGTTATCATTGGATTCAATGTTCGCCCGGAAGCTCGGGTCGCTGATATTGCAAGGCACGAAGACGTCGACATTCGCCTGCATTCGATCATTTACAAGGTTGAAGAAGAGATCAAAGCCGCAATGATCGGAATGCTCGATGCCATCGAAAAGGAAACTATCCTCGGCAAGGCCGTCGTGCAGGAAACATTTAAGGTGTCAAAGATCGGCACCATTGCCGGCTGCCGCGTAATCGACGGCTTGCTTCGCCGACAAGCAAAAGCAAGGTTGATCCGCGATTCGGTTGTCGTGTGGGAAGGCGACATCGCTACGCTAAAACGCTTCAAGGATGATGTGAACGAGGTCAAAAACGGCTTCGAATGCGGAATCAGCCTCGTCAACTTTAACGACATCAAAGTCGAAGACGAGATCGAGGCTTTTGTGATCGAAAAGATCGCAGCTACTGAACTTTGATAATGGAAAACCGAAAGTGGAAAGTGGAAAGTGACTTTGAGTTTACGTTCTCCATTTTTCATTTTCCACTTTGTATATGCGTCGCCCTGAACGTTTCGCTGAAGCGTTAAAAGAAGAGATCGCCGAAGTCGTCGGATTCGAGTTGGATGATCCGAGGCTTGAGATGGTCACTGTAACCGACGTTGTGGTCGCGGCTGACTTGAGAGACGCAAAGGTTTATGTTCTCGTTCGCGGCAGCGAAGACGAGATAAATAGTGCTTTGAAAGCTCTGCACAATGCTGAGACATTTGTCCGTCAGCAGGTGACATTGAATTTGGACCTTCGGCACGCACCGCACGTGCATTTTGTACGTGACACCGCCGAAGAAAACGCCTCGCGTGTCAGCGAGATACTCGATGACCTTACCGCGAAAGGCGAAATAAAAAAGGAAGGAATCAGTGAACAGAGAACAGTGAACAGTGAACAGTTTTTGACTATTCACTATTCCCTATTCTCTAGTCACTTTCTAAGAAGTGTTAAGTCAAGTAGTAGAGTTAATTGAAAACAAAAACAATTTTGCGATAACCACTCATATCAAGCCAGATGGTGATGGTGTTGGTTCTTCTCTCGGCCTTTGCTGGCTTTTGAGATCACTCGGCAAGAATGCCGAGGTCGTCGTTCATGGTGATGTGCCGCAGGCGTATCGAAGTTTGCCCGGGGCTGGCGAGATTCGCGACGTCAGCACGATCAACGGAAATTACGATGCGGTCTTTGTCATCGAGTGTTCCGATATTGACCGCCCCGGCATCGCCGGTCTGGAAAATACATTTACCGTGAATATCGATCATCATGCCACGAGCGAGCATTTCGGCTCGATCAACTGGATTGATTCAACCGCCTCCGCAGTTGGCGAGATGATCTACAATCTCTGCAAAGCCATCGGCGGCAAGATCACTCAGGATATTGCGGAATGCGTCTATATGGCGCTTGTCACCGACACAGGTTCCTTCCATTTTTCAAACACGTCAGACCGAACACTAAAAGTAGCTTCCGAGCTCGTAAAGGCTGGCGCGAAACCGTCGAAGATCGGCGAAGCCGTTTATAACAACTATCCGTGGTCGCGAATAGAGTTGATGAGGCAGGTCCTCGAGACCGTGAAACGTGACGCAAGCGGCAAGGTTGCTTCGATGCGGCAAACGATCGCAATGCACGACGTTGCCGGTGCAGTTGATGGTGACAATAATGGATTTGTAAATATCCCGCTCGCCGCGAAAGACGTTGTCGCCGTCGTCTATATGCGCGAGGTTGGTCCAGATCAATATCGGGCAAGCCTGCGCTCAAAAGGTGACATCAATGTTGCGAAGGTAGCCGAGAAATTCGGCGGCGGCGGACATAAGAACGCAGCCGGGCTTGGCATCGAGGGCGATTGGGACGAAAAAGAAGCAGAGATCGTCGCAGCTCTGCTGGCGGCCGTCGAGAATGCATCTTAGTGCTGCCGCGTCGCTTTCCGCATTTAGTTAATCCTGTCATAATTCATTTCAATGGCTGAGAAACGCTATAAATGGCGGCGCGACGATTACCGCGAAAAGACAAAGGGCTTGCTGATGCTTAACACCGGCGACGGTAAGGGCAAGACAACGGCTGCTATCGGCGTCATGGTTCGTGCGGCCGGCCGCGAATTGAACTGCTGTATGATTCAGTTCATGAAGGCCAAAACCGACCGATACGGCGAACACGGATCACTCGAAAAGCTTGGCATTGAGGTCCACACCATGGGCGACGGCTTTACGTGGGACACCAACGACAAAACGCAGGACATCAAAACATCCGAAGAAACCTGGGCTCTCTGCGTCGAAAAAATGCAAAGCGGCGAATACGACCTGCTCGTTTTTGACGAGTTGCTGTATGTTTTGAGCTACGGCTTTCTTGATATCGATGCCGTCATTGCTGATATCCGTGCGGTCCGTGAAAAACAACCGCATCTGCACATGATCCTGACTGGCCGCAATGTGGATAACGCCTTACAAAAAATTATTGATGAAGCTGATCTCGTGACTGAGATGCGAGAGATCAAACATCCATTTCACGAAGGCATCTTTGCTCAACAAGGAATTGAGTTCTAATGAAAGAAGAAGTCGAAAAGAGAAAAACATCAGGCATCGTCGATCGTGTAGCACTCGCGTTAACGACATTTGGCGTCGGCTATCTTCCCGGACCGACGGGCACGTACGGTTCTGCGGTCGGTGTCGCGATCTATCTTGGCATCGGTGCTTTTGAAATACATGCGGCTTCGCAAAATGCGTTCAATGGTCAAACGTCTGCCCATGTCAACGCTTTTCATTTTGCGCTGAACGCAGTCTTGCTCTCTGCCTTTTGTTTGGTCGGAATTTGGGCTTCGGGACGAACCATTCCGATCTTTGGTAAATCTGATCCGTCAGAGGCGGTGGTTGACGAAGTGATGGGACAATTCATTACGTTCACTTTTGTCCCTTTTGGCGTAACGTGGCCTTTTATTCTTGCTGGGTTCCTGTTATTTCGCCTGTTCGATATCTGGAAACCATTTCCGGTTCGCACTCTTGAAATGTTGCCCGGCGGCCTCGGCATTTGTGCCGATGACATTGTTGCCGGCGTATATGCCGGCATCTGTCTTGCGATCGGATACGCGATCTATTTGGCGTTATGATCTATCACGTTCTGCCGGGCGACGCTCAGGTTGAGGAATTTAAGAAAACAAAAATTAACGGCAAGGTGATCGTCTGTCGTGAATGCCTGATCGTCGGCGACATTCACGCAGAGACTCTGCCTGAATTCTGGGAACAGCGTGCTCATTTTATTTTATCGGAATACGGCGAAGATGAGATCGAGTACCATGAAAAAGTCGCCGACGAACTTGCCGAACTTTCCGATCTCGACAAACACGACGAGGTAAACCTCTGGTTCGAATACGAGTTGTTTTGCAGTGTAAATATGTGGTTCTGTCTCTGGCTGTTGAACGAGACCGGAGCAGCGGTTTATCGCGTCGAACCTGTCGTCCGTTCGCAGGCCGACCGCTGGCTGGGCTTTGGCGATCTTGCTTCTGACGATCTCAAAAAGTGTTTCAATTCCCGCACTAAATTCCCTGCCGAAGATGTTGCTCTGGGCGCCGCGTTGTGGAACGCCTACCGCAAAAATGATAATGCAAAACTCGCCGAGCTTTCGACCTCAGTATCTGCTTGTTTTCCCTACTTAAGAGAGATCTGCGAAGCAGCGTTCGAAAAGGACACCCGCCCGCGTGAGATCATTGCAGAGATTCAATTCGAAGGGAAAACAGAATTTGAAGATATTTTTCCTGAATTTACACGACGGGCAGGTGTTTACGGCTTGGGCGATCTGCAGGTCAAACGAATGCTCGAGCAGAGCTAGTTAATCATTGACTCGAGTGCCGTGAATATCCGTGTCCCCTTTTGTCAATTCGGCTTCCCTCTTAAAGATCTTCACGCGAAAATCCCTCCTCGACCATTTCCGAACCTTGCCTGTAAACAAAAATTTCCATATCGGTGTCAGAACCGGAGGCAGTGGCGGCTGGGTTCTTTGTCCACTCAGTCCTTAAAATGCTAAGATTTCATCAAAAGTTTTACCACTGACCGCGACAACTAACAAATGGCTATACCAATTCTACAGGTTTTCGTCGCCGATGACGTTAACGAAGACAAACTGGCGCCGCTTCGCGATGCCGGAATTGCTGTTATTAAGGAAACGAAGCTCGACGACGCTGCTCTCGCTGTCCGGATGAAACAGGTCGATGGCGTTATAGTACGAAGCGCGACAAAGATCACTGCCGAACTGATGGACAAGGCTGAACGCTTGCGAGTCATTGGCCGTGCAGGTGTTGGTGTTGACAACATCGATGTAAAAGCCGCAACTCAACGCGGCATCGTCGTCATGAACGCTCCTGACGGCAACACGATCACAACCGCTGAACACACCATCGCGCTGCTTGTTTCGATGGCTCGAAACGTCCCGCAGGCGCACGCAAAGCTGCAAAGCGGCGAATGGGATAAGAAAAGCTTTGTCGGTGTCGAGCTAAACGGCAAAACGCTGGGTGTGATAGGCCTAGGCCGTATCGGCAAGCACGTCGCGCATGTCGCACGCGGATTTGGAATGCACATCGTTGCGCACGATCCTTTCACATCTGCCGAGCATGCGAAAGAACTCGGTATCGAAACCGCCACTCTCGACGAAGTTCTAAGACGCGCCGATTTCCTCACCATTCACACGCCTGTGACTGACGAGACAAGAGGTATTATCGGCAAAGATGCCTTTGCCAAAATGAAGAAGGGTGTTCGCGTTGTCAACGCTGCGCGCGGTGGCCTTGTCGATGAAAATGCCTTGCTCGAGGCTATCGAAAACGGGACTGTCGCCGCCGCTGCGCTCGATGTTTTCTCAACCGAACCTTTACCCGCCGATTCGCCGCTGCTTGGCAATCCGAAGATCATTACCACACCTCATCTCGGGGCCTCGACGACCGAAGCCCAGGAAGGCGTCGCACTTACGGTCGCCGAACAAATGCGTGACTATCTGCTGACCGGCACTTTGAGAGGAGCCGTCAACGCCCCATCGATGGCAGCCGCCGAGGTCGAAGCCCTGCAGCCGTTCATCGATCTCGCCGAACGCCTCGGCCGCTTTCAGGCTCAAATTCTGGATGAAGGAGCGATCTCAAATGTTCGCCTTGAATTCACGGGGCAACTCGCCGAACGTGATGCCGCGCCGATCACGCGTGCGTTTCTTGCCGGGCTTTTGCGCGACGTTTCCGCTCGCGTAAATGTTGTGAATGCTCTGCTCATTGCCGAAGAACGCGGCATTGGCGTGACGACCTCATACACTTCGTCATCACGCGGTGCAAACGCCGACATTTGCACCGCGGTCACGTCGTCCGACGGCGAACAAACGCTCGCCGGCCTCGTTTTCGCCAACGGCGAGGGCCGCATTACAAGCATCGGCAACTTCTCGATCGAAGCAGTCCCGAGTGGTTTTATGCTCGTAGCAAAAAACCGCGACGTGCCCGGCGTGATCGGCCAGTTGGGAACAACGCTGGGCTCTGCGGGTGTGAACATCAGCAGCTTCTATCTTGGCCGACAGGAAAAAGGGGGTGAAGCCCTCGCCGTGATCGAGATCGACTCCGCTCTCTCCGAAGACGTTTTAGATCGACTGCGAAAGATCGACGCGGTGATCTTAGTGAAGCAAGTAAGACTCTAAAGCAGAACGGATTCTCCACAGAGAAGTCACGGAGTTTTTTGGAATGATTACAGCGACAAGAGCATAAGTTTAATTTTTATCTTGATTGTTTTCCTCTGTGTTCTCTGTGACTCTGTGGTGAGTTTCTTTTTATGGAAGACCCGACGAAATTAGGCAGTTCCGGCAACGAGAACAAGACAGAGATCAAAGCCAACACAACTGCCGACACAAAGGCAGGTGAATTCGTCGCAGGCACAGTGCTGGCGAGCCGTTACCGCATCATTGGCTTAGTAGGCAAAGGCGGGATGGGCGAGGTCTATAAAGCCGAAGACATCAAGCTGTCTCAGATCGTCGCTCTCAAGTTCCTGCCCGACAGCTATCAAAACGACAACGCCGCGCTCGAACGCTTTCACTCCGAGGTGCGTCACGCGCGTCAGGTCTCGCATGTAAATGTCTGCCGCGTCTTCGACATCGGCGAGATCGACGGACGGCATTTTCTTTCGATGGAGTTTGTTGACGGCGACGACCTGTCGGCGCTGCTGACGCGTGTCGGACGATTTACGTCAGAGCGTGCAGTCGAGATCGCTCGTCAGTTATGCGTTGGAATGGAGGCCATTCACAACGCAGGAATTCTCCACCGTGATCTCAAACCAGGCAACATCATCATCGACAGCAAAGGCGTCGCACGAATTACCGATTTCGGTATTGCTGGTCTCGAAGCCGAAATGACCGGCGACAATATCCGTGCCGGCACGCCCGCATATATGTCGCCCGAACAGATCACAGGCAAAGAAGTGACTGTCCGCAGTGATATCTACGCTCTCGGACTCGTCATTTACGAAATCTTCACGGGCAAGCAGGCATTCATCGCGGATAACGTGATGGAACTGGTCAAAATGCACCAAACGGCGACGCCGACCACTCCGTCTGAGATCGTCAAAGGCATTGACCCGCTGGTCGAAAGCGTCATCGCCCAGTGCCTAGAAAAAGATCCAAAAAATCGTCCGCAAAGCGCGCTGCAAGTCGCGATGGCGCTGCCCGGCGGCAATCCAATGCAGATCGCCCTCGACGCGGGACAAACGCCGAGTCCGGAGATGATAGCCGCGACGCCTGTGAAAGGAGCCTTAAAACCGGTGGTCGCGTTGGCATTGCTCGTGGCTTTTGTCTTGGCGTTCTCGGCTGCTCTGTACATCAGGTCTATATACGCGACAAACGCCTACGCACCGCTTAATAAGCCGCCCGCGGTTCTCGCCGAGCGTGCGCGCACCATAATAAACAACCTCGGTTACACCGAAACGCCAAAGGACACCGATTACAAATTCGAGCACGATTGGCGCATCTTTGAAAACGTCGTAAAGAAACAGGACGATCCGCGATCGTGGATGGAGAAGCTGCGAAACGGCCAGCCCGCCTTGTACTTTTTCAATTATCGCCAGTCGCCGGAATATTTGCAGACGATCAATAATAACCGGATAGACTGGAATAATCCGCCAGTGACCTTGCCGGGCATGGTCGGGGTTAATCTGGACGTGACGGGGCGTATGCGCCATTTTGCCGCCGTTCCTCCCGCGGATTTTGGCACGGGTGACAGAGCCGCAAAAACAGATTGGAAAAAGCTCTTTGACGAGGCAGGCCTCGACATCACAAAATTTACGCCCGTTGAAATGAAATGGACGCCGCCCTTGGTTTATGAGGAAACTGCCGCATGGCAGGGATTGACGGCCGGCACCGACGTTCCCGTGCTCGTACAGGCAGCAGGATTCCGTGGTTTGCCGGTGTATTTTGAGGTAATGGAGTCGTGGTCGGAACCGGATAGTAAAAAAGCATTCAATTCCACTGGGTCGGACGACCTGCCTACTTTTATGTGGAGGTTGTTCGTTTTCCTCCTCCTGTTCTTTGGGCCAATGGTTCTCGTTCGCTATAACCTCAAAAACGGACGCGGTGATGTTAGCGGTACTATTAAGATCGGCGTATCTACCTTGGTTCTTTATTTGTTAATGGCTTTTTTGGTGATCGACGCCCCGCTGACGTTCGATGCGATAATTAGCTTCTTGGCCGAGCAGTTGGGGCGTGGATTGTTTACAGGTACGTTGGCAGGATTATTTTATTTAGCCATCGAGCCTTTTGTCCGCCGCCAATGGCCCGAGGCTTTGATCTCATGGAGCAGGCTAATGATGGGCAATTTCCGTGATCCGCTGATCGGCCGTGACATTCTGATAGGCTCAACATTTGGCGTCGCCTCTTATCTGGCACAATTCGCGCTCGGGGCAATTCAGTCCCGGTTCGACCCTAAAGCCTTCGTCCTGATGATCTCAAACACGGAGGCAGATCATTTGCAGGGAACTGCAAGCGCATTGTCAGACATTCTGGACAAACTTCGGGATGCTATGAACTTTAGTTTCGCATTTCTATTTCTCATTTTGGTCATGACATTTATCTTTAGAAAGAAATTTCTCGGAGCTGCAGCCGCATCCTTGCTCTATAGCTTTTCTGTTCTCGTCTCTTTCTTTTCTGGTAACGCCTTTTGGGCGGCCTCGCTCAGTACCTTACTTTGGGTAGCATTGCTGACGATCCTTCTTGTACGATTCGGGGTCGTAACTTTCATTTCTTATTGTTTGCTGAGTTTTTTCCTTGTCGACACGGCCTTAACGCTAGATCCGTCAAGTTTTTATTTCCCCAGCACCGTCCTAATGGCCGCTGTCACCTTCGTCCTCACCGCCTACGCCTACTACATCTCGCTCGCCGGAAAAAAGGTATTTGGCGACGGCAAGTTTTTCGATACTTCTAACTGAGTATTTTTAGCATCGCCCGACTCGTATGGTAATCTTTCTTGAGCAAATATGAGCGAGCAAAATGTAACGCTTCGGGTCGAGCAGGTCACGAAACGCTTCGGTGAATTTACGGCGGTCGAGGATCTGAGCTTTAACGTGCGTGCGGGGCGTGTTTTCGGTTTTCTCGGGCCGAACGGCGCAGGGAAAACAACGACCATTCGAATGATCGTCGGCATTACCGCACCGGACGAGGGCAAGGTCGAGCTTTTTGGCGAACATATGTCGGCTCGCCTGCAGGACCGCATTGGTTATCTGCCTGAGGAACGCGGGCTTTATA
>CAZGSC010000067.1:0-17330 GCA_964528325.1 uncultured Chloracidobacterium sp.
CGAGGCACTAACTTCGAACACGTCTGACGGGAAAGAACTGAAAGATTTTCGCCGCGAACAGTTTGGCGCAACGGTCGGCGGTCCGATCCAACAAGACAAAGTTTTTTATTTCTTTGCATTCGAAGGAATAAGAGAACAGCTCACGCGTCCAAATCTGAGCGAGACGATTGGAACACCGTGTTCCGTACAGACACCGACCATTCAAGCAAATGAGGCTCTGATAAACGGTAGTGCCGATTGCCAGCGTCTTGCCCTGCTTAGTTTCTTTAGAACATCGCGCGGCCAGGACGAAGGGCAATCCATCGACAGAAAGATCAGAAATTACGCATTCCTCGGAAAGATCGACGCTGACCTGAATTCGAGGAACAAGTTCAGTGCTTCGTATAACTTTGATCATTCGAAAAACACAAATCAAACTTTTGACGTTCCGACCTACGGCACCTCGGCAAACGGCAATGAGGGTCCGTCTAAGATCAACGTCTTCAACGCAAATCTTTACTCGACATTCTCGCCGACAAAGGTCAACGAGGCTCACTTCACATACTCGCGTGAGGAGCGTCCTCGTTCTGCGGCATCCTCAAATGTGCCGGCCGACACCGCTATGAGTTTTGGCGGCCCAGATTCTCCAACGTTCCGTTTTGGCAATCCGTTTTTCCTGCAGCCAAATGTTGACGAGACCTTTTGGCGCACGCAGATACGCGACACATTCTCCGTTACGTCTGGCCGCCACAATGTGAAGTTTGGCGGCGAGTGGATGCACAGCCTGAACAGTCAGGTATTTCGCGGATTTTTCCTTGGACGTTACATTTTTGACAGCGTAACGGGTTTTTTGAGGTATGCGTCCACCGGTGCTGCGGGTGGATTCGGCCCGAACGCTTTCCACTGCTCAGGAGGCTCGTGGATAACGACAGGTGCTCCGTTTAACCAGTCGTGCCCCGGTGAAGAAACATCATCGACGCCGCTGTTGTTATTCCTGCAAGGTGCAGGACCTAATGCCCCGGCTACGGATGCGGCGGGAGCATCGTCCATTAAGAATGAGGATTATGCTTTCTTTGCACAGGACAGATGGGAAGCGGCTCCAGGCTTTACTCTGAACTTCGGCCTGCGATGGGAAGCTCAGATATTTCCTGATCCAACCGTGGCACCGTCGCAAACGGCCTACGGTTTGTTCCTTAACGACTCGCGCTTTCCGTCGAACGGCACGATACCGAACGACAAAAATATGTGGCAGCCGAGAGTTGGTTTTGCCTGGGATATTGCAAAAAAACAAAAAAGTGTTCTTCGCGCAAGCTTTGGTATTTTCGCCGCACATCAGAATATGCTGACACAGGTCAGTGCGATAACGACGAACGGCGTCCAGCAGCAAACTATCGCAGGCGGACAATTTGCTAATCCATCGGTCCGCCCGACGTGGCCGGGCCTCGTTATTCCGGCGGCAAGTACGTGTACAGCCGGAACGGTCACCAATCCTTTCCCGTGCTTTTCGGGAGTGCATGTATTTGACCGCGATTACCAAAACCCGCGAGTCTATACGTTCAATTCCGCATTCGAACAGGAAATTGCACCTGACTGGGCGTTGTATTTCGATTTCACCTACTCGCGAGGAAGGCATTTAACGCGGTTTCTCAACTACGGCAGAACAGGTTTCTTTGCACCATTCTTAGGCGATGTCTTTGTACACACCTCCGTTGGAAAATCCGCCTATGCCGGGTTTACCAGCGGCATAAGAAAACGCTTCAGCAGAAATTTCCAAATGGAAGCTAACTACGTTTGGTCACGAGACAAGGATGACGATTCGAATGAGCGCGATCCGTTTACAGACCGTTCGTTTGACGTGTTAAATCCCGGTCTTGATTATGCTCTTTCAGATCGTGATATTACGCATAAGTTCAATCTGTTTGCGTTTGTAGAACTTCCCGGCAAACTCCAGTTCACGCCACGCTTGCAGGCTCGTTCGGCTCAGCCGGCAACACCAGCTACGCGAACGGCGTCGAATAGAAACTCGCTCCGCAAGGACAATGATTATTTCTCCTTCGACTGGCGCCTTGCAAGGCCTTTCAGTCTCGGTGAAAAGGTTAAACTGATCCCTCAGATCGAGATGTTCAACACATTTAATAACGATAACTTTGTCAATTCACTCTCGACACCGGGCAATCAGTCCTCGCTTACTGCTCCAAACCTTTTCAATTTCGACGGCTACCTTCGTCAAGGTATCGGCGATCCGAGACAGGTTCAGTTGTCGGTTCGTTTGACTTTTTGATCGAGAGCTTCAATTACAAAAAAAATACCCGGCTGAAAAAGCCGGGTATTTTTTTGCGAATGAGTGTTCGCCTATTTGCGCGTCAGTTCAATACCAGTGGCTTCGAATGACACTTCAGACACGGTGCCATCAGAGTTGCGATTAGCGAATTTTGCCCCGTCTTCTTCGATCATATGATCGACCATTGCCTTGCTAAGCATTTTTACCTGAAAAACACCTTCGGCACGAGCTTTCGCACCGGCTGATTCCAATGGAATGAAAAAAGCGTGATCCTTCATCTTCACGCGAACGCTCTTGCTGTCTTTCTTCGCTGCCATCTCTGCCCAGCAGCCTTCCATCTTGCACGAACGCACTATCACGCCTTCGACCAAAACGGTCTTACCTGCAAACTTCGCCGGATCCAGCAGAGCCTTGTCCAACGAGACCTTTTTAGCCTTGCCGATCGCCGCCCCGCGTTTCAAATAACTGTCCGACGGGATCACCGCTGTTTTGTCAGCCTCTGTCGGCTGGGCTTTTTCTTTCATTCCTTCTTGAGCAAATGCTCCGATCGTGAATGCCAATGTCAAAATTAATAAAAACAATGTATTCTTCATAACCTAAAATATTTCTCCTCTGATATCTGCGTTTTATTTCGCTTCAAAAACCACCTTGCCGTCCATGATCGTCGTCAAAACCTTCGCGGTCGCGATCTTTACCGGATCTATTATAAAAATATCATCCGAAATAATTACAAGATCAGCAAGTTTGCCAACTTCGAGAGGACCTTTTACATTTTCCTGAAATTCAGCATACGCAGAGCCGTAGGTGAAGGCACGGACGGCTTCGTCCACCGTAATTTTCTGCTCGGGGATCCAGCCGTTGGGATTTTTGTCATCGAGCGTCCGACGTGTGACGGCTGCGTAAATGCCAAACAGCGGATTCCATGGAGCAACCGGCGAATCTGAGCCAAAGGCTAAAACTGCACCTGTATCAAGCAGTGTGCGAAATGCATAAGTTCCCTTCAAACGCTTTTCGTCAATACGTTTCCATGCCCACCTTCCATCGTCGGACAAATGAATGGGCTGCATCGAGGCGACGACTTTCAACTTACCAAAACGCGGGATGTCCTGTTGCCGCAAATGCTGTGCGTGTTCGATGCGAAATCGGCGGTCGCGATTGCCGTTTATCTTCTCTGCATTTTCGTAGTAATCGAGTACAGCAGCATTCGCTTGGTCGCCGATGGCGTGTACATTTACTTGCAAACTTGCTTTATCGGCGGCTTCGATGTCATGTTTCATCGAACCGTCCGAAATAGGAGCTCGCGGAATGCCCGACGTGTTCGGAGCATCAAGATAAGGTTCAAAGAACCAAGCGGTCGTCGATCCGAGACTGCCGTCAGCAAAACCTTTCAAACAGCCCACACGAATCATAGCGTCGCCAAATGCGTAATGAAGGCCGGTGTTTTGCCAGCGTTTGTGATCATCAAGCGGTGTGCAACCGTATATTCGCGTCTTTAGTTTTCCCTGCCGCATTAATTCCTGATAAACGCCGATGTCAGTTCCGCTTGTCATATCCTGAACGCTTGTGACGCCAAACGAAGCAGCATTTTCCGTCGCCGCTTGCGCCGCTTCCAGCTTTTCGGCTAATGACGGATCGGGAATAAAGTTTTCGATCAATGACATAGCTGCGTCTTTAAAAATGCCTGTCGGCTCGCCTTTCGCATCGCGCACTATCAGGCCGCCCGCAACTTCCGGCGTTTTGTTATCAACGCCCGCAAGTTTGATCGCCAACGAGTTCGCCAGGGCCATGTGGCCGTCGAGTCGATTGACCCAAACGGGATTGTTTGGCGTCACTGCATCGATCATCACAGCAGTGGGCAGGTTGTTAGGCTTCCAATTTTCGTGGTCCCATTGCCCGCCAAGTATCCAGCGTCCTTTTGGCAGTTTAGAAGCGAAAGCTTTTATCCTTTCGACAAACTGCTCGGGCGTTTTCGCGCTTCGCAGATCTACGGAAGAAAGCTGTTCACCCGTCGCCATGAAATGCACGTGTGCGTCGTTAAATCCCGGCAGGACGAGTTTGCCTTTTGCATCGATAACACGTGTTTTTGGTCCGATAAGCGTTTTTGTATCAGCGTCCGAACCTATTGCAATGATCTTGCCGTTCAGCACGGCGAGCGATCGCGCAACCGTTCGTTTTGCATCCATTGTGCGGATATTGCCATTGGTCAGGACAAGGTCGGCGGTAACAGTCTGGCCGAAACTTTCTACTGATGTTGATACGACTAAAAGCATTGCGAAAAATGACGTTGCCAACCATTTCATAGTTTTATGAGTCTGAGTAAAGTATTCTACCTGCATTGATCAATGAACTTTTTATGAATCTATATAAGTTTGCATTCATTCTAATATGCCTTGCGGCGTTGTCTATAACGGTCCAAGCGCAATCTCCTTCAAAGATATTGAAACAGGCGGGAAAGGCTCTCGGCGGCAAGGCGTTGCAAACGGTACGATCCGCAACAAGGATCGGAACGATCAAGCGAATCAGCGACGGTGCCGAAGGCAAATATGTTTGCCAGACGTCACTTCCCAACCTGTTAAACGTGAGCTACGACCTTGGCGGTTTTGAAAACGAAGCGGGTTACAACGGCCGTTCGGCATGGTCGCGAAATTCGCGTAACGGTTTACAGACGCTGACCGGAAAAGAAAGCATCGATCTTCAGGCAAAAGCATTGTTTCGCAACAACCTTTGGCTCAATTACAAAAATGAAAAATCAAAGATCACTTCCGGCGGACAAGCTGTCATTGACGGAAAAAATGCGAACGTTGTCGTGATCACGACTCAAAAAGGCGTTGCGATCAAGCTATACTTCGACGTGGCGACAGGCTTGCCTTTGCGTGACGAAATCCCAAATGCCGACACGGTCGAAATTTCCGACTATAGCGATTATCGCGATATGAACGGAACCAAACAGCCATTCGCAATTCGCTGGACGCTTGGCGATAAGGTTCATGAGATCAAACTCGACAGCGTAAAGATCAACGGGAAGATCGCGCTATCTGAATTCGACTTCCCTGTTCGATCTAATGAGCCTTTGCCCGACATACCAGCTCTTTTGCAACGGCTACAGGCAAATGAGGACAATGTCGAGAGAATTCTGGACAGCTATTCGTTCAACCAAAAAACTATAATGCGTGAACTCGGCAAGGACGGCATTCTACGTGAAAAGGAATCGGAAACCAATCAGCTTTCGTTTTATAAGGGCTATCGCATCAAACGCCTGATCGAAAAAAACGGAAAACCTCTGAGCGAAAAAGATCAGGCCGAAGCCGATAAGGACGCCGCAAAACAAGTCGAGGAGATCGAAAAGAAAATTGCCAAAAATGAGTCCCGACTGGGCAAGCTCGATTCGAAAGGAGCCCCATCAGAAGACAGCCGCCGCATTTCTGTTGCCGAGGTCCTGCGTGCGTCAAAATTGCTAAATCCTCGCCGCGAACGTTTTCGTGGGCGCGATTGCGTGGTCTTTGATTTCGAGCCGAATCCTGATTTTGACACAAGGGGTGCCAAGAGCATTCTGAAGTTCTTCGGCAAAACGGCAGGCGTGATGTGGATCGATGAAAAGGACCAACAGGTAGCTCGCATCGAGGCCGTGCTGTTTGAAAGCCTAAGCATAGGCGGAGGCGTTTTGGCGAAATTTAAGAAAGGCGCGACATTTACTCTCGATAAAGAACGTGTGAATAATGAGATCTGGATGCCCTCGCAGGCTGACATCAATTTTTCGCTCAGAGTCCTGCTCGTAAAAGGCATCGATATAAATCAAGTCGAAAGGTTTTACGACTACCGCAAGTTCGAGACCGAAGTAAAAGACGCCACGGTCAATAAAGGCAAAGATCCTTAGGGCTTCAACTCGATCTGTACGCTTTTACCATCGCGGCGGACACGAATACTCTTGCCATTGAACGGACTTCCAAAGGATGTCTTTTCAGTCAGATCTTGCTCGTTTATGGCCTCGATCACGTCACCGGTTTTGAGGCCCGAACGCTCAGCCATACTGTTCTGCTTTACGCCGCCAACTTTCCACGATGAATTGGAATAAGCAGCCTCAACCCCTAACTGCATCAGCATATCCTTCGCCGGAATGCTGCCGGGATTTTCAAGATCTTTCAACTTCTTCAAAACCTTTGGCTTGCTTATTAGTCGTGTTGCATCAAACGAACCGCCGCCAAAATTTTTATTAGAGCTTCCGGTTCTAGCAACTAGTTTGTCCGGCGAGGCAACTTTGGTCTTTGCGTTCGCCTCAGGCAATTTTTCGTCCCTTTGAACGGCAAGCATTTTGTCTGGCGGCGGTTCGGTGACTTGTGTTGATGTTTGAACAGCCGGCTGGATGTTAGTGGCAGGCACTGCCGCTATCGGCTGATCGGTCAGCGTAATAGGAGAATAGATCGCACGAAATCCAAAATAGCCGCCGACAAATAACAAAAGAACAAGTGGAACCGCAAATCGCACCCAGCCAGGCAATAACACAGCTTTTCTATCGACGGGACGGCCTTTGGCGATCCTTGATCTAACGTGAAAATCAAAGTCACCGGGCGCCTCGACGCGTGTTAGGCTGCCGAGCAAATTGCTGACTCGTTCATTCTCGAACTCCATACTTTTCTGATCTTCGTTTCTCATTTTATTTACAGGTAATTCTGTAACTTTTCTTTTAACAATCCTCTTGCCCGACTGATACGCGATTTTGTCGTCCCAAGTCCTAGTTCCATTATCTCTGCAACCTCATCGTACGACTTGCCTTCGATATCGCGTAAAATGATCGGCACCCTATATTTCTCTGGCAAAGCGGCGATCGCAGCGGCGATCGTGTTATTGCGTTCGCTGTCTATCAATTCCGCGTCAGGCAAAGGCCGTTTATCGGGCGGTTGATATTCCGTGGCCTGGTCGTCCTCGCCCTGAAAAAGCCCGGTTAGCGAAAGCAATTTTCGCCTTTTTCGACGCCGGATCTCGCTGATCGCCAGGTTCGTGGCAATACGATAGATATAGGTCGAAAACGCAAACTGCGTATGGTAACGATCTATCGCAAAATAAACGCGGACGAATGTCTCCTGTGCAAGATCGACGGCCTCTTCGTAATCATTCAAAAATCTATAGAGATAGTTGGTTATCGGATTCCGATAACGGTTCATTATCTCGGCAAATGCTGTCTCATCGCCGCTTTTTGTCGCTTCGATGAGTGCATGGTCAGACAGTTTCTCGTCAGGCATCCGGTAACGCGTCGCCTCCGTGCCCAAAGTTTCGATATTGTCGTATGCCATACATCCATACTATTTACAACAGAACTTCGTCCAAAAACCAAATAGCCTGACAATGTAATGTCACGTCTAATTATGGGTTTTGTTGCAAAAACAGGCCCATCAAAAACGTCGTTATTCAATATATGGCCATCGTTTGCATTTTAGGTCTTAATTTCGTTGCATTTCATTCGTCAAGGTTATATGTTTTATCTAGAAACAAGAACATTTTGACGGTCAATATAGCGTAATTGTAACTGAGCGCTCAGTCTATAAAGTATGAACAAGAGTTGGAAACACCGGAGCTTGCTCCTAATAATAGTATTGTTCGGTTTATCGGGGATGATCCTTGCAAATACGCGATTCGAAGACGACGTTTGGACCCGCGTAAACAAGGAACAATTACAAAAGCCGGGAATCGACAGTTCCGTAATGCCGACCAATTATGAGACCTTTCGTCTTAACAAAGCCGCATTGCGGGCGTTGTTGGACCGGGCGCCAGAAGAATATTCCGGCGGGCGAGAGATAGTCCTGAGTATGCCGATGCCGGACGGAACGTTCAGCCGTTTTCGCATCGAGCATTCGCTTGTAGTCGAGCGCGGCCTATTGAAGGAATATCCCGAACTTGGAGCAACGTATCGAGGGCAGGGCATCGATGATCCTGCTGCTACGGCACGATTTGATTTTCTTCCAAACGGTTTTCACTCTTTGATCCTTTCGCCAAACGGTACGGTCTTAGTCAATCCGTATTCCAGCGGAGATACGGACAATTACATAAGTTTCTTCAAACGTGACCAGCCAAAGGTCGGGACCTTTGAATGTGAGGTCAAAACGGATGGAGTTGACCGCTCCTTTGAGGAAGTGATCAAGCCGCGGCATCCCGAAGATAACGGCTTCCTACCCAATGAATCTGCTCCTGAAGTGCTATCAGGTACACAGCTTCGGACATACCGACTAGCTCTCGCGGCCGACAACGAATATTGCGTAGCTGTAGGCGGCAACACGATCGCAGGTTCCCTGGCCGCAGAAGTACTTATCATGAATCGCGTAAATGGCGTTTACGAACGCGACCTCGCGATCCATATGAACATCATTGCCAACAATAATCTGATTACATATGCAGGGAATAATATGAGCTGCGGCGGGTCGTGCAACTCAGGCAACGACCCTTACACGAATGATGACGGTTCAGCAATGCTTGGACAAAATCAGAGCACTCTAACCAGCGTGATCGGAAGTGCGAATTATGACATCGGCCATGTCTTCAGCACCGGAGGCGGCGGGATCGCATCTTTGAATTCGCCGTGTTCATCGTTCAAAGCTCAGGGAGTAACCGGTCTTGGGACACCGCTCGGGGACGCATTCGCCATAGATTACGTAGCTCATGAAATGGGCCATCAATTTGGGGCAAATCACACTTTCAATTCGGTCACCGGCAGCTGCAGCGGCAATCGAGCCTCATCAGCGGCCTTCGAGCCTGGCAGCGGCATTACGATCATGGGGTACGCAGGGATATGTGATAATCAGGACCTTGCACAACACAGCATAGATACTTTTCATGTAAAAAGCATCGAGGAAATAATTGCTTTCAGCCAATCCGGAGGAGGAAACTCGTGTGCCTCAACAACTTCGTCAGGCAATACGCTGCCTGTTGTGACCGGCCCCGGTAATTTCACAATTCCCAAAAATTCAGCTTTCGCCCTTACGGCTTCGGCGACCGACGCTAACGGCGACACTCTGACCTACGATTGGGAAGAATACGATCTCGGCGGCTCAACAACCGCAGTGCCAAATTCAGATTCTGACGGAGCCAAACCTATCCTTCGTCCATATTCTCCAACGACAAATGGAACGCGGTTTTTCCCGTCCCTGTCCTATATCCTCAATAATGCAAACGTTCCGCCGTCAACATACGACTGCGGCCGCGGCGGAGGAAATCCATGTCTGCTCGGCGAGTTGCTCCCTTCGATCGCTCGCACAATGCTGTTCAAGGTGGTCGTTCGCGATAATCGCTCTGGAACAGGTGGCGTTAATTCAAATACCACATCGACTATTACAGTCGATGGAGCAAGCGGCCCGTTTGCGGTGACTGCACCAAATACCGCTGTATCGTGGACCGGAAATTCGACGCAGACCGTTACGTGGAATGTCGCCAATACCTCGTCGGCTCCGGTAAGTGCGGCAAATGTAAAGATCTCATTTTCCAGCGACGGAGGAAACACATTCCCAACCGTTCTTGCGGCAAGCACGGCAAACGATGGCAGTCAGACCGTGACTATCCCAAATACCCCGACAACGACTGCTCGTATTAAGGTCGAAGCGGTGGGCAATATCTTTTTCGATATTTCAAACACAAACTTTACTGTTACCTTGGGCAACACGCCAACAAATACAGCAACTCCGACTCCGACAAGCACCCCAACTGCGGCAAATACCCCAACCAACACAGCAACCAATACCGCGACGCCAACACCTACCGGCTCGCCAGTGACTGTGGCTCTGCCTCTTGTCAGCGCGTCGCCTGGCGAAACACTCACGATCCCGGTCACTGTAGGTGATCTCACCGACCGTGCAGTAATTTCGTATGACTTTCAGGTCAGCTACGACCCTGAGGTCCTGCTGCCCTTATCCCCTGCTTACGATATAACGGGAACGCTGAGCAGCTCGTCGTTGATCACTCCGAATGCCGACAATAGCGGACACCTTATCATATCCGCTTTTCAAGCGGTTCCATTAGAAGGAGCGGGAACTTTAATAAATCTTAGATTCGTCGTTCTCGGTTTAAATGGACAATCAACTTCGCTAACCTTTGAGGATTACACCGATCCAAACACTGTTTTCCATCCGGGTTTCCAATTTAACGAAGGAATACCTGCAAGCGCCCCAACAAATGGGAGTGTCACCATTGGAGCCGTAACGATCAGCGGAACAGTTACTTATGGTAACGCGTCCGCGCCTCCAAAATATATTTCAAATGCAACGGTGTGCTCAACGGGTTCGTCAACTGTTTGTACAGTTACGGACGCTCCGGGGCCAACCGCCGGACAATATACCCTGATCCCGTCTGGACCGGGTGATCACATCGCCTCTGTAACTAAGACCACCGGCCAAAACAGTATCACTTCAAACGATGCTGCGAGGATCGCTCAGCACGTCGCCGGAACGCTTCTGTTAACAACAGACAACCAAAAAGTTACAGCCGATGTCAGCAATAACGGTTCGATCTCGTCTAATGATGCCGCCTTGATCGCTCGTTATGTAACGTCGCTTGGTCCGCCCTACGGCATTACCGGAACGTGGCGATTCTTCATACCGCCGGGGCCGACTTTCCCTGCCGGAGCGTGGCCGACGACATTGACTTGTTCGGCCGGCACTTCAAACTGCCCCAATTTCAATTTTGTAGGCTTGTTGGAAGGCGAAGTAACAGGTAACTGGACGCCAAGTGCGGCAAGGCCGGTGAGCAGCGGTCCCGGCAGAAGCACAACGGTTGAACTGCCAAATGTAACAGCACCTTCTGACAAGGAAGTTGTCATTCCTGTAAACATTAACAACGCAGCAAACAAGGACATCATCTCCTACGAGTTCGATCTAAAATATGATCCGACGGTAATACAGCCCCAGGCCGAACCTGTCGATGTCAAAGGGACCGTCAGCCGCGGGCTTACCGTTGTGGCTAACGCACAAGAGCCCGGCATTTTGAGAGTCGCGATCTATGGACCGATGCCCATAGATAAAAACGGCTTACTTCTAAATCTCAGATTCACTGCTGTCGGAGCACCCGGGGCAGTTTCACCATTAATTTGGGAGCGCTTGATGATCAATGAAGGCGAGCCGCAGGCTATAACGTCGGATGGCCGTGTGGAACTTTTCTAGTGTGGTTTTTGTCGGTTTCAATTGCCCGGGCCTTCGATGAACGCGATCTCGGCAGATCGATTGGACCTATAAAATTTCAGAAGCATATGCGGGGCGACCCGCGTGAGCAGCGAAACAAAAGCCAGCTTTGACGATCTGCGGTAACTGTTTGCCGAGCGGAAGGCAGCCTCGGCTTCGCGAAAGTTGCCATTAAGCAATAACGCTTTGCCTTGTTCGACAGCGAGGTCGGCTTCGAGCTCAGCAATGCGTTTCTTTACGATGGCCTGTTGCTCCTCTGTCAATTCGATCGTTCGTCCGACACGTTCAAAAGCATCTCGTTCGCGCTCCGCCCGGCTGATCGCATCGCCCGAAAGGCTGTTCAGATGAACTCGATATCTCAAAAGCTGCTTTCGCTGGTAACCGATTTTCGCCCCATTCTTTGCCATTCGAAGCCATAGATGAAAATCATGTGCCCGCACACGTTCCGTCTCAAACGATCCCGCCTCAACTATCGACTTCTTCCGTGCCATCGTACCCGAAGTGATAATGTTGCATCGCAGATCGAGAATGTTGTCAAAATTAGCCTCTCCATCGGACGGAGCGGTTTCCATAAATGTCCGCCGATAGGCTGACTGCATCCCGAACAGCAAAGCGTCGCAATAGACCATGTCATAACCATTGCGTTCGAGAAAAACCAATTGGGACGGTAGAAAATCAGGCATCCAGACATCGTCGGCGTCCAGAAAAGCGATGATGTCGCCGCGAGCATGTTCGATACCAGTGTTACGTGCGACACCCGCGCCGGCATTTCGCTGCCTGATGTAGATTATGTTTTCCAAGTGCGGCCCGATGGCAAATTCAAATTCCTTCGTATCGGGCGAACCGTCATTAACGACAATTATCTCGTGCTCGCGAAATCTCTGTTTGACCGCTGAATTCAGCGTCTCGGCTATGTATTCTGCTGAATTGTAAGCCGGTATGATGATCGATACGCGCGGCAGCCTCGTCGAAACGTTACTTCCCGTTCGCTTACTTATGTTTTTATTGCGGCGTCTGTTTTCGAGCATAACGCATCAGCGAGCCTGGCGGATCGGCTCCCATCGGGCGAAGGTTTCGCCGCGAAGAAATTTGTAAAATGCCATTACTGAGGCAAGATTAGCCAGTACAAAATAAAGAGGCATTGCGAGTAAGTAAAGACGCTTTCCGGAACGTTCTAAAAGCCATCCGATGAAGGCCATTGAGTAGAACATCACTTGAAACACAAGTGCGGCTGCGTAAAAGGCCGACAAACCGGCAAAACCCATGCTCGCAATAAAGAATACGAGCAAAACTAAAGGCACCGCGTATCTCAGCACTTTGTGAGAGATCAACTCGATGGCAAAAAAGCCGCCCTTCAGCGGATTGAGCATATCGCGATTCCGCCAAAGGTCGGTAAATGTCTGGGAGATCACGCGAACGCGCATTCTGAGTTCGTCAGCGGCGCGGTGGTTCGTGCGTTCAAAGCAAACTGCGTCCGGGGCGAATACACTTCGCAGACCTTTGCGAAAGAGGCTTGTGCAGATCAGAAAATCCGAACACGCCTCTGCATACATTGGTTCATAGGCCGATCTTCTGACTGCATATAAACAGCCCGAAGCACCGATCAGCGAGCAAGCCCGGCTTTCAGCGATCTTGATAAAGGTCTCGTAGCCCCAATAACTTTTGGCTCCACGGCCAACGGTTGTTCCGCCTTCGTCTACGTAGACCAACCGGCCGGCGACGCAGCCGACGGATGAATCGGCAAAGGCAGGCAGCAATTGCCGGAAAACGTCGTCGCGATACATTGTGGTCGCGTCCGAGAATAAAACGATCTCGCCCGAGGCTTGTTCGACCGCATTGTTTTGTGTTGTGGTCTTGCCAACTCGCCCTTCCTGTCGGAAAAGCCTGACGCCGCGCGGCGCAAATTCCGCAGCTATAGAATCGGTTCGATCTGTCGAACCATCGGATGCGACGAGGATCTCAAGTTTGTCAGCCGGATAATCGATCTTTAGAGTATTTTCGAGTTTCTCGCGGATCGAGTCTTCTTCATTAAATGCTGTGATCAGGACGGTAACGTTCGGTTCTATCTCGGCGCGTTCTATCGATTTGGGAAACAGCAGGCTCATCAAATATACAAGCACCGGATATCCGACATAAACGTAACCCAGCACGCTAATGCACGTCCAGAAAAGTACTTGTTCCGCTGTTGTCGTCATGTAGCTTCGGCTGGCCGCTGTTGAAGAGACGGTATTGCCGCCGCTTTCTCCTCTGGCTCTTTTTCGAGTGTATAAATTCTACGGAATGCGACCGCATAAGCGATCAGGTAATAGATAAACCAGTTGTACGCGACCGCGGCAAAAAAGCTTGATACCATATATCCGACTATGCTCGCCTGCAGACCTATCGCGAGATAGTAAAACCAATCCTGGGTATCTTCATCGAAAAGCCGCCGCTCGATCGCTCCCAGCTTTCGAAAAGGGCTTATCATAAATATTAGATAAACAATAAGGCCCAGAATCCCGAGTTCTGACGAGACTTGGGTGAAAGCGTTGTGAGTTTGCAGATTATGCACGCCGACGATGGGAAAATTGCCGATGCCGATGCCCCAGGGATTTCGGGCCGTAACCAGTAATGACCTTTCCAGAAGCTCCCTTCGCTGATCGCTCGACCCGACAACATCGAGTCCGGGAATAAAAATAGACAACATTCGCAAGCCGTAGTTTCCCGGTGCGGCCAGTATGGCGATCCCGCCGACAACAATGGACGCGATCGTGACATTCAAGCGATGTTTACGGCCAAGCTTCCACGCCAAAACGGCCATACATGCTATCAAGCCTAGAAATCCGCCGCGTGAATACGTCACCATATTTGCACCGATAAAGATCACTGCCATTGCAAAATAAACAAGCCGCATTGCCTTGCTCTTCGCCGCGAGCCCGAGCGCTATCACAAGCGGCGTCATCATAACGAAGTGCATCGCCATCTCGTTCGGATTGCCGAACATGCCGCCGACGTCGACCTTGATGCGGTAATCCTCAACATTGAACTGCCCCTTTAGGTAAAGATCAAGCGCGGCGGAACTGAGGTAAACAGCGATGCCGAACGATAGCCACATCATGCCCATTAGGCGTTTGCGTGTGCGAACTACATTGACCAGCACAACAAAAATGATCACCGCCTTGATGTACGGATCGTTAAATATCTCCCACGCAAGTCCCGGATCTTTTGCGATCGGCATCGTCACAAGTGCGATTGCCGTCAACGCAAAAACGGCCTTGACCTCGGTAGACATCGTCGTCAGATTGCCTTCGGTCGCAAGTTGGCTCGGCAAAAAAATAGCAAGAGTTACCAGCGCAAAATAGAATGCTGTCGCCGACAGAAACGACAAAGCCGATATCAGTTCATACGGCCGGAAAAGTACGAGGATCGAGAATAAATAGAGCCCGAGATAGGTCAACATATGACCATTTCGAGCAAGCCAATGTTCACGGCTTAGTAATTCATGATCTCGTTCATCTCGTTTTGCTTTCTTTGCGGCTTTTCCGTCTTTTGGTTTGTGCTCAGTTTCTGGAACTGTTGCTGGGAACTCAGCATCGACCGCCTCAGCCTCTTTCTCCGTTTTCGAATGCTGCGCAGCCGGTTTGACATCATTTGCGTATGTGAAATTAAGATTTACAAGATTGTTTGATTCGGTCGCAGCATTATCATTCGCCGCTCCTGAAGGCCGTAGCGACCGTAAACCGTCCGGTGTCTTACCGCCGTTTTTAGATGGAATCGAGAGGCCTTTGTAATCTTTCTCTTTTGATCGTTCGATGGGCATTTACAGGGTTAATTGTCATACGTCGTTTACGCCGCGATCTCTTCCTTCTCCATCGTGATCAATTCGCGCACTTTCAACTTCAGTGCTTTCTCAAACTGTCGGGCCTCGTTGACGCCGCTAAAGGAAAGCTGCTGCAGATTGGCTTCGATACGCTTGCGGTAATCTGAAACAAGCGAATCCGACACGCCGAGCATTTCTGCGACCTCAAGCTGCGTTCCGCCGTCAGAGATCAGGTAGCAGTGCCACAAAACATTGATCATGCGGTCATACTGCTTTGCTTTTCCGCGAACCGCCTTGTGAAGTGTCTTCAAGAAATTATCTACAAAACCGGCCGCGGCAAGCTCGGCTTCGTTACGCAGCACACCTTCTTCGGGTGTCTCGCGCGTGTCCTTAAACTCAAACGGCATCCGGTCATCATCGTCGCTGTCCGTTCCGCTTCCGACGGGCACGAGATGAATGTCCATGATCGGCAGCCGCGACATCACAAATGAACGCAGCGAACGAACGTCTACGGGCGAATCGATCGCCTTGAAAACACGAATAATGAGTTTTTCTAGTTCAGGGTTACTGATAACGATCTGCGCGTCACCTGTGCATCCAACCATTCGCGTGTCGCGGCCGAGAAATGAAACTGATTTCACACGCTCGTCCATTTCCTGAACGTCGCGCCTTTCTTTCTTGAAACTCCAATCCGTAAGGCCATAAAGCCTGTCTGCCAAACGTCGGTGAACATCAGGATGATCGATATTATCGAAGCGTTTGAACGCCTCGCTTGTCTGAATAAGTGTTGAAACGCGGCGTGCCAGACGATAGCTTTCAGGGTAGCGTTTGCGAAGCTCCGCCGTGAGCATGTTCGTCAGCTCAATCTGGCTGATCTCTGCCTCGACCTCGGCATCCGACATCTCGGTGTCGATGTAATGCTGAAAACGATCTTTCGAAAGCAGGGCGACAAAAAGCTCCTGCGTCAGGTCTGTATAGGCGTTGTGTTTGCCTTCTTCAACGAGAAAGCCGGCACGTTTCGATGCCCTTACCAAAGGGTGCGATGAAACGATACGGTGAAGTTCGATCCAGATCTGGTTTACGTCGGAAGCTTTAAGGCTGTCATTCCATTTGCCGACCTTGATTTGCCTGTGCGAAGCCGGTCTGGCGGGGCGTTCCTTTGTTTTCAAATCATTCATAATGCGATGTTTCCGAATGTCAGTTTTCCTATTAGCAAGTCCGTATCCTTCGATTGCGTCGGCGAGCCACCGCCGACACTTCTCGGACTTATACGCGCGTTTTGCGCCAAGTGGGGTCTCGAATTAAAATTCGATTGCGGGAGTCAATTTTCGGGTAGAAAGAGTTGGCGAGATCAGTAACCGGGCAGTGCGGTCGATCTGAGCGGCGGCAAGTGAGACGATTGCCTCTCACTACCTACATTACGATAGTAGCAAGATTTCCAAATTTGAGCAACAAGTTTTTACATTGTTGTTATATGCTAAAAATTACTGAGGATTTAAGAGTATAAGCGGCTTCCCCCGTGCCTGAGGCCTGATAACATCTAACTTCTTTTTGGAACAGATCGGCCATTACGGATTTACATTTGGTGTACGAAGATGTCTACCCGCCTGCCCCGCGGCCCTGATAGGACGATCTCGAAATAATTGTGTCCTATGATCTCAACAAAAATAACCGGCTTTTGTAAGAGCGAAGCTTGTCCTTCGTCTAACGACCTGCTCGATTTTCAAAAAGGCTCGTCGCCGCAAAAGAACAGCGACGATATCCGCGGCCATCTTGAGTCGTGCGAGTTCTGTTCAGCCGAGGTCGAATTTTATTCGCACTATCCTCAGGAAGAAGGTTCAGGTGAGCCGGTCGAACTGGCCGGCATTCCCGCACCGCTCTTCGAACTGGCCGAGGCGCTTCTAAAAAACCGCCACACCGACGCGTCATCACTCGACGCACTTCTCAAAAATAAAATAGGATCAGTTGCCGAAAACAACTGAGGCCGCATTTTTGCGATGCCCACACAAAGTAAGGGCACCGCTCATCTAATACAGCTCTACTTTCCCATTAGCCACAGACACTCGCGGCTCGCCTTCATTGAACATTATCCGCTCAAACGAAAGCGGTGAGATCG
>CAZGSC010000068.1:0-17201 GCA_964528325.1 uncultured Chloracidobacterium sp.
TTTTTTCCGCCTGGCATTACGACGATAACCGAATACGGGTGGAGAATGAAGATCATCGGAGATAAGGCCTTTATCTCAGGTGTTTTGCCGAATAGCGATGCCGATAAGAAAGGCATAAGGGTTGGAGACGAAGTCCTTGCCATCAATGGATTTCGCCCAACGCGTCGCGAGCTTTGGAAGATGCTTTATTATTACGACGTGGTGAGTCCGAAAGTAAAACTAACACTTGACGTAAAAAGTCCTGCCGGAGAGACCCGTCAACTTGTGATCGCAACAAAACTTACACAGCTTAAAAAGAGCATAGACCTGGCGAATACTTTTGATTTGAATGCAGCGTTTCGTGAAGGCGACAAGCTAAAGGATCTTGACAGGCACTATTTCCAGGAGGTCGGCGACGCCATTATATGGAAAATGCCAACTTTCGTTTATGATCCGAGGGATGTTGGGGGATTAGTTGAAAGAGCCAATAATAAAAAGACGCTGATTCTGGACCTTCGCGGGAACGGTGGCGGGCTTGTAGTCACTTTGGAAGAGCTTGCTGGTTACTTCTTTGACCACGACATAAAGATCGCTGATCTTAAAGGGCGAAAAAAGCTGGATCCGCAACAAGCAAAGACAAAAGGTTCAAAGGTCTTTAAAGGGAAACTCATTGTCCTAGTTGATGCAGGCTCCGCGTCGGCATCGGAAATATTTGCCCGACTTATCCAACTAGAAAAACGGGGGATCGTACTTGGAGACGTTTCTATGGGAGCGGTAATGCAATCAAGGGGAAAAGGGTTTTCGCTCGGAGTTGACGACGCATGGGGTTATGGCATGAATATGACCATGGCGGATGTAATTATGTCTGATGGCAAGAGCCTGGAGCATGTTGGCGTTATGCCCGACGAACTGATACTGCCGACGGGTCAGGATCAAGCTGAGAGAAGTGATCCTGTAATGGCAAGAGCTCTTGAACTAAGTGGTCACAAAATTGAAGCTTCTATTGCGGGTAAGTTCTTTCCGGCTGAAAAGGTTATCGAGCGAACATCCAATGTTGCCATTCAGTATTATTGAGCGCCTAATTCAAAAATCTCTGTTTTGCTTGGAAACGGTGGAAGATGTCTTCGAGAAAACCTTCGTACGTAAAAGTCTCTAGGTTATAACTGGGTTTGAGTCTGTACATTATCGGTAAAGCGATTCGCCACGCCATCCAAAGGCGTTGACGTTCGGTAAGGTCCCAGCGGCGGCGCAAGAACCCCTCGACGACCTCGACTTCTCTTTCGGTGAGAAGACCGATGTTTGCTTCAACACCGGACGTTTTTTGAACACGCGTAAATGCGACATCAGTGATTCGGTTTGAAAATGTTTCTGCAAATGTCGGAGCTTCGCCGGTGCGTTCTCTGACTACTACAGTTCCGGCAAAAATGTCACCGACACGTTGGTCGCGGCCGCTCAAAAATATAACGATCAGCCCTACTGAATAAACCGGAAGAATAAAACCCGGCACGGCGTCGCAAATTCGCAAAAGGTTTCTCGCGATCGCCTCCCAAAGCGTTAATGGGCGTCCGTCCTCGCGTATCACGCGCAGCTTCAACCACCGCTTGCCCGGCGTCTGGCCGTTCCACAGCCATTCGAAAATGATGAAATAGCCTGTAAATATCAAAAAAAGAACGATTATCAGGATCGCGATCGTCCACTTCGGCATTTCGGCCAGCAGTTTGTCCGCCGTATCCGGAATCACTGATGTGCTGTAACCTGAAATGCTCAGCACGAACCAAGCGATCAGAAAGATCGACACGTACTGAATAAAATGGTCTATCGACACAGCTAGAAAGCGGTTGCCGATCGACGCGAGTGCAAATTCGAGTTGCACACGTTCTGGGGTTTCGATGATCAGCTTTTCTTCAGTTTCGATGATGCCGCGCTTCATATGCTTGGCTTATTATTATGAGATTTGTCAGCGATTGCAAAAAAACCTCATGCGATGATAGATCACTCCCACTGTTTTTTGTTGGAAATCGCATATCGTGCTATAAACTTCGTAGAGAATATTGCAATTTGTTCAGAGACTTTGAGTTTGCGCGTCCGTAATGCACTTGCTTGCAGGGAGAATCAAAATGAAATACAGATCTATTGCCGTTACGATATTGGTCGCGGTTTTCGCCGTTGCTGCAAACGCTCAGAACACGCAGTTTACCTATCAAGGCAGCCTCAAGGATGGTGCGGCGGCCGCAAACGGAAACTACGATTTTCAAGTCGGCCTTTTTCAGACTGCTTCGGGTGGAACCGCACTGGCAACCCAGGAAATTACAAATGTCCCGGTCGCCAATGGGATTTTCACTTTAGTTCTTGATTTTGGCTTAAATTTTTCAACTCCGGGAGCTCGACGGTTAGAGATCTCTGCAAGGCCGGTTGGCAGTCCAACATATACAATTCTCACGCCACGTCAGCCGGTGCTGTCCGTGCCCTATGCGATGAAAAGCATCGATGCCGCAAATGCGGTGAGCGCAAATACGGCCACCGTGGCAACAACGGCAAATAATGCCCTCGCCTTAGGCGGCACTGCTGCTAATCAATATGTGCTCACCACGGATACTCGCATGACCGACGCGCGCAATCCGCTGCCAAACAGCGACCATTACATACAAAATACTAACAATCAACAATCCGCCGATTTCAATATCGATGGAAACGGAATGCTTGCTGGAACTCTTACTGCCGGGGACGTTTCCGCAGGAACCGTTTCCGCAACCGGTGCTTTGTCTGGTTCGCAAGTGAACATAGGCGCTAACCGAGTGCTTTACGCATCCAATATTATTCCCCAATTGCTGGTTGTGGGCATAGGAGCAGGAACTAATACGACCGGAGGGGACAATACATTTGTTGGAAACGGAGCGGGGCAGTCCACCACGGCCGGTGGGGCAAATTCGTTCTTCGGAAGATTAGCAGGCAATTCAAATACCGCTTCATCCAATTCGTTCTTTGGAACTGAGAGCGGATTTGGAAATACCTCAGGAACCAGAAATGCGTACTTCGGCTTCAACTCCGGAAGAAATAACCTGACGGCAAACGACAACACCCATATGGGCTACCGAGCCGGTTTTTTTAATACTGCGAGCTCAAATTCCTTTTTTGGCTCAGGAGCAGGTGACAGCGCTACTACGGGAGGACTCAATACATTTGTTGGCCACAATGCTGGTACTTCGATAAACACAGGCGCATCAAACACTGCTCTGGGGGCGTCAGCTGATTTCAGCAGTGGAGCCCTGTCGAATGCCGCCGCTATTGGCGCACGTGCCCTCGCAACACAAAGCAACTCGATCGTTCTGGGTGCGATCAATGGCGTCAACGGTGCTACTTCGAGCACCAATGTCGGCATCGGAACAAGCTCTCCGACCGCACGGCTTGAGGTCAACGGCGGCGGCGGCAACGCACTTGCGATAACAAACGGGGGTATCAAAGTTACGGGCGCAGGCGTGAACACAAACACGGTCGTGTTCATTATGGTAAAGACCGCTGCGAACACTTGCGGCGGGTCGGGCGGTCTGCAAACTGCTATCAACAATCCCTTTTCTAACGGCGATCCCAGTGCAATCCTTTTCGTGACACCTCAAGACGCCGTAGCACGTGCTTTCTCGGTCAGGTATGTTACTGCCGCTAACGCGCCTCCCGCCTGCCCTTTTCTTGCAGATAGATGGTCCATTCTTGCGGGTACAAATTCTTTCAACGATAACGACGAATTCAACATTATGGTGGTAAAACCTTGACGTAATATCAGCCGAGACTCACAGAATTCGACGGTGAATCTTTGTATGTCAAAAACTCAGAGGCTCAAAAATTCAAACAACTACTGCCCATACACGAGCGAATGGTACATCGGCTCCTAGTTTTGCTTGTCAATAACCATTCACGTTCTCTATACTTGAGGTGGTAGCCAACTAGATGTTTGGAGTTAGAAATTGAAAACTGAATTAAATCGCGAGATATTGTCGGCGGGGAGTTTTCGCTTCGCGATAGTTGTCAGCCGTTGGAACGATGCACTAACTTCAAGGCTCGCCGACGGCGCGGTAGAGGCCCTTTACGAATCGGGAGTCGATCCGGAGTCGATAAAGATATTTCGCGTTCCCGGCTCGTTCGAATTACCTATCGCTTGTCTAAAGGCGGCTCAAAACGGCAGCTTCGACGCCGTCATCGCACTTGGAATCGTCATTCGCGGCGATACACCACATTTTGATTATGTTGCCGGGCAGGCCGCGAGCGGCATTATGCAGGCTTCGTTGCAGACCGGAGTGCCGATCCTGTTTGGCGTAATTACGGCCGACAATATTCAGCAGGCTGCGGCACGCTCCGGTGAAAAATCAGACAACAAAGGCTACGAAGCCGCGCTCTCGGCCGTGGAAATGGTAAACTTATTTCGCGAGATGAGCAGCTGTCATAAACAAGGTGGGAGCGACGCAAGAGTTTTACCGAATGTCGTTTGAAAAAACAGAGAAGAGTTCCGGCACGAGGCATAAGGCACGTGAATGTGCTTTGCAGATGCTGTTTGCGTTTGACATGGCCGGTGGCGATGCGGCGACGCTGATCCGTGACTACTGGAGCGAACTCGGCGATACGAGCATCGACGATAAAACTCGCGATTTCGCCAACAAGCTCGTCAGTGGGACCATTGAAAAGATCAAGGCAATAGACGACGTCATCAGAACACGTGCCGAGCATTGGCGCATAGAGCGTATGGCCATCGTTGACCGCAATGTCCTGCGGCTCGCGGTCTTTGAATTTTCTCACCACGACACGCCTGATAATGTAGCAATCACAGAGGCACTGGAAGTAACACGCCGCTTTTCGTCATTCGAGGCAACCCAATTCATCAACGGCATTCTCGACGGCATCAAACAAGATAACGAAAGCTCGTCGAGCGGCGGCAGCGAGAATACAGAGAAATCAAAAGCTTCTTCAAGCTAGCATTATTCATCAATTCCGTAATGAGACCAACGGCATTATTCACAACCGTTCTGGTTCTGATGCTGTTTTCCGTCACATACGGACAAGAACTTCCCAACAAAATACGCGGCTACAAAGTTCACAACATCAAGGTCGCCGTCAAAGACCAAACCGGCCAACCCACAACAAAAGACAAGGCTGATATTCTAGTAAAGCTGGATGAGCCGGAAGTGTCAGTGAACGGATTGTTTTCTGTAGCGATCGAGGTTGTCCCCGAGTTAACCGCGATGCGCCAAAGCGGCAAAATTGATTTTGTCACATTTCGCGATGTCCGCATCAATGGTATCGCAGTGGAAATTGAAGAATACAGAAATGGCTTTTTGTTCACAAAGAATGTTCCAGTATTGCTGCCTAAGCCTGTTCGCTCCACGATCAGTATCGTCGGTATCGCAAAGGCCGCTTACAAAGAACTGATCGAATCAAAAAAGGAATGGTCCGTGACCGGAACGGTCTTTGTTTTCGGCAGATTCAACCGATTTGGATTAAGTTTCAAGCGTGTCGTCCCTGTAAAGATCGATATGAAAATCAAGAATCCGTTGACCGTGTGAACGATACTTACGGTTTTTGTCCTTTTTGCGTTAAAATTGAAGTTTAGTTGAGGCCTCAGATAATAAAGTGAGCGAAAAAACATCGAATTTATCCAAATTTATACAAGAAGCTTTTGGTTCGAACTCAACGTATGTCGAGAGCCTGCTTGCCCGTTACAACACCGATCCGAATCTCGTTGATGAGTCTTGGCAAGCGTATTTTAGTGACCTGCTGAATAGCGTTGTTCCAAGTGAGGCTTCCTCGAATGGGAAAGCGTTAGCTGCAACACCCGAGCGGCCTGTTGTTGAAAATTCAGCTCCAGTCAAGAAACTTGTCTCAGTTCCATTAGCGATCGACACCGGATCAAAACCTATAATAGGCCCGGCAAAAAAGATCGTCGAGAACATGGAACAAAGCCTCACTGTCCCGACGGCAACTAGCTTTCGTACCATTCCGGTCAAGGTACTAGAAGAAAATCGCCGCATAATCAATGAACATCTTGCATCACGGGGACTCGGCAAGGTCTCGTTCACGCATATCATCGCGTGGGCCATTGTTCGGGCCATTGAGGCCTATCCGCATCTGAACGTCGGATTTGGCGTCATTAATGGCGCGCCTTCACGGCTCGAACACGAAGACATAAATCTCGGCATCGCCATCGACATCGAGAAGAAAGATGGCTCTCGCAGCCTGCTGGTTCCTAACATCAAGGGTGCGAATCGAATGAACTTTGCCGAGTTTTTCGCTGCGTACAATGATCGGGTAAAACGCGCCCGGGAAGGCAAGCTTGAGATCGCCGATTTTCAAGGAACGACTATTTCGCTTACAAATCCGGGCACCATCGGCACGGCTGCGTCGAATCCGCGTCTTATGGCCGGACAGAGTGTGATCATCGCTACCGGTGCTATCGAATATCCTGCCGAGTATCAGGCGATGACCGACGGTGCTCTATCGTCGATCGGAATAAGCAAAACGGTGACAGTGACAAGCACATACGATCATCGCGTTATCCAAGGTGCTGAAAGCGGCTTATTTCTTGCAAAAATAAGCGATTTTATGATCGGCAAAAACGCCTTTTATGACGACATTTTCTCAGGCCTTGAGATAAATTATCCACCGCTTCGATGGTCAAAGGACAACAATCCGTCGCTCTTTGGCCATGAGCGAGAACAGGTCGAAAAGCAGGCGAATGTCCTTCAGCTCATAAATGCGTATCGTGTTCGCGGCCATTTTCTTGCCGACATCGATCCGCTGAATATGACGTCGCATATTGCATCCGAACTCGATATTGAAAACTTCGGCCTGACGATCTGGGACCTAGATCGCGAATTCATAACCGGCGGATTGCATGGTGAACAGACCGCGACGCTGCGACGCATTCTTGAGATCCTGCGACGTGCTTATTGCGGTAAGGTCGGTATCGAATATCGCCACATCCAGAGCGACGAGGAAAAGAATTGGATCAGGGCCCGTGTGCGTGAGCAGTTTGTGGATACACAGCCGTTAGCCGCCGAGATCAAGAAAGAACTGCTTCAAAAACTGATCGAGGCAGAACAGTTCGAACAGTTTCTGCACAAAAAGTATCTTGGGCAAAAACGCTTTTCGCTCGAGGGCTGTGAGACTGTCATCCCTATGCTCGACCAGTTGATAGAAGGAGCGTCGGCACGCGGCGTTGATGAGATCTACATGGGCATGGCACATCGCGGACGCCTTAATGTGCTCTCGAACATCATTGGCGATCCGGAAAAAGGCGACATGGCAGAGCGCATATTTACCGTTTTCGAAGGCACATCGCATCCTGACTTCCCTGCTGACGAAGGCGATGTAAAATATCATCAGGGAGCCATTGGCACACGCAAGACCAAGGCCGGAAAAGATCTAAAGATCCAATTGTCGTGTAACCCGAGCCATCTTGAGGCTGTCGATCCCGTCGTCGAGGGCATGGCTCGTGCGCGTCAGGACGAATTGCGTGTCGGCGGAGAAAAACGACGCGAAGAAGTTTACGGCCAAGTGTTACCTCTTTTGCTTCACGGTGACGCGGCTTTTGCCGGTCAAGGCGTCGTGATGGAAACACTCCAACTCGCCGGCCTGCCCGGTTATCGTACAGGCGGCACGATCCATATCGTCATCAATAACCAGATCGGTTTCACGACTTCGCCGGGGCTTAGCCGAAGCTCGATCTATTCGACCGATGCCGGCCACGTCACGCAAACGCCGATATTTCATGTGAACGGCGACGAGCCTGAGGCGGCATTTCGTGTGGTTCAGATCGCACTTGATTATCGGCATAAATTCAACAAGGATGTCGTGATCGACCTTGTCGGCTTTCGCCGGCTTGGCCACAACGAAGGCGATGAGCCGAGCTATACTCAGCCCGTAATGTACGCACGCGTCAAGGCTCATCCCGGCACGCGTCATCTTTACGCACAGCACCTGATCCGCGACGCAGTTATCACCGACGCTGACTTGACCGCGATGACCGACAAGGTTGTGGAGAAATACGAAGGCATTCTGGCCCGCGCAAAAGACATCGCAGCAAAGAAGCCTGCAAAGGCGAAGTTACAACCACCGCCGATAGACGAAGACGGTTCGATGATTCTTGAAACTGGTGTACCTGCAAACGTCCTTAAGCAAGTCGCCGAAAAGATCTCGTTGGTGCCTGAGAATTTTAATATCAATCCCAAAATGGTCGGCCAGCTTGCCCGCCGTGCCAAGATGGGTGATGACGAAGTGCCTATGGATTGGGCATTTGGTGAAGCAATGGCTATCGGTTCGCTTGTGATCGACGGCTTTCCGGTTAGGTTTAGCGGACAGGATTCCGGTCGCGGCACATTCTCGCAGCGCCATGCAAACATGTATGACACGATGACAGGCGAGCGATGGGCACCGCTCAATGAACTTCAGAACGAGGCTCATCCAAAAGCCCGTGCGTATATCTTTGACAGTTCACTCTCGGAATACGGCGTACTTGGATTTGAATACGGGTACTCTGTCGTTGCCAAAGATCAGCTTGTTGCCTGGGAAGCACAGTTTGGCGATTTCTCAAATGGCGCTCAGATCGTCATCGATCAGTACATTTCTTCGTCTGAGGACAAATGGCAGCAGAAGTGCCGCCTCGTGATGCTCCTGCCGCACGGCTACGAAGGCCAAGGGCCGGAACACTCATCGGCAAGGCTTGAGCGATACCTGCAGCTTTGTGCCGAGAATAATTTACAAGTAACTTATCCGACAACCCCAGCACAGTATTTTCATCTGCTGCGGCGACAGGTAATACAAGAAATAGTTCGTCCACTGATAGTCATGACACCGAAAAGTTTGCTGCGCCTGCCTGCAGCAAGCTCGACAATGTCCGAACTCGAATCCGGCGGCTTTCAGCCCGTAATCGACGACGCACACATCTCTGATCGATCAAAAGTAAAACGTATCGTCGTATGCAGCGGCAAGGTCTTTTACGACCTCGATTCCGTTCGTGAAGAAAATGCTAAAGGGAATGTCGCCGTGGTCCGGCTTGAACAGTTTTACCCGTTCCCTGCTGAAGCGCTGAAAAATATCTTCGCTTCGTATTCAAATGCGACAGAGATCGTCTGGACGCAGGAAGAGCCCCAGAATATGGGTGGATGGACGTTTGTCGAACCGCGTCTGCGTGGCATCACCTCGGGAAAAGCAGCATTACATTATGTTGGCCGTCCCCCGTCCGCTTCGCCGGCGACAGGGTCGTACACTATCCACAATCTTGAACAGGATCAGATCGTTACAGATTCGCTGTCTATATCGGAGACGCAGGCTGCTGAAGCCCGCACCAAGTGAGGCATTTGTCATGAAATATCTAAAACCCCTTGTCTTCATATCGATATCGGGATTTGTTCTGGTGCTGATATTCGCGTGCCGTCAGGCAAAGAGTGAAGAACCTGTAAATGCTGTCATCACGGCCTCGCCCACGCCAAAGAAAAATGAGCCGATAACGATCGCTGCCGTCGGCGATGTGATGTTAGGCTCACCGTTTCCCAACGACAGCCGCATGCCGCCAAATGACGGAGCCGAACTGCTAAAAGGCGTTACGCCGATCCTCTCGGCTGCGGACATCGCATTCGGCAATCTTGAGGGCCCGATGGTCGATAGCGGGGTTTCGTTAAAATGCCCGCCAAACTCAAAGATGTGTTTCGCCTTTCGTGTCCCAACCCGTTACGGTAAATATCTAAAAGAGGCCGGCTTTGACGTGATGAGCCTCGCGAATAATCACGCAGGCGATTTTGGTGACCTTGGACGTATAAGCACGCGCAAAGTGTTGGACGAACTGGGCATCAAACACGCAGGCAGTGACCGCGAAGCTTTTTCAACCGCTTATCTCGAAGTCCGAGGCAAAAAGATCGCCGTTGTCGGTTTTGCACACAACAAGATCGTACCAAACGTCAATGATCTCGTTTTCGCACGCCAACTTGTCTCTGCAGCAAAGAAAAAAGCCGACATTGTGATCGTCTCGTTTCACGGCGGAGCCGAAGGTACCGACCGCCAGCATGTTCCAAATCAAACGGAGATCTTCGCCGGTGAAGCACGCGGCAATCTTCCGCTCTTTGCACACACGGTCATCGACGCCGGTGCCGATCTCGTTCTCGGCCATGGCCCGCACGTCATGCGCGGCATGGAATTATATAAAGATCGCCTGATCGCCTATAGCTTAGGTAATTTCTGCACCTACGGTTGGTTCAAACTTGAAGCTGAAACGGCATTGACCGAAATACTTGAGGTAAAGATAGGGCAGGACGGCGCATTTTTAGGCGGCAAGATCCACAGCGCACGACAAGAAGGCCTCGGTGTTCCTGTTCTCGACAACAGCGGCGAGTCCGTTAGAAAGATCCGCGAACTCTCAATAACCGACTTCGGTACTGCCGCTCCAAAGATCACCGACGACGGTGTGATCGCCCCGAAATAGGCTAGCACCTTAATCTTTTATTTTTTTGCTTTCTCTATTTGTTTGATTATCTTTGCGGCTTGGTCGCGGGCTATCAGCGGGAGGCGCTCGTCGGTTGATAATTCGGTCAGCAAAGCGACCAGATGCGGCGGGTCGGATATTTCGTTTCGTTGAATATAGCTGTAAAGCGTCGTCATCAGACTCGGTGTCTGAAGCGGTTGGTTCTGGCGGGCGCTGCCGATCTCGAACTTCCACGTGTACTCGTTCGTTATGCGGCGGTATTCGTCCAGTAGGAATTTCGCCTGTTTGTTCTCGGACCAGTTATATTTAGCCGTTCTCTCTTTGCCGTTCTTTTTCACCGTGATCGAAACATTTCCCATGTTCGAGTGATCTCGCGGAGTTTGGTAATTCTCATTCGCATTTAGAAAATTGAGGGCAGTTAGTGCCGATGTCAGGTTCGACATTGTCACTGGGGTCAACTGGATAGGATCGGTTATCATTTCATCAAAATTGCTCTTGTTAAAAGATATCTTTCCCTTGCCTGCTTCGTCATGCTCGATCAGAACATGCTCGTAGGTAAAACCCGGACGCGTAAACTCGTAAAAATACTCCGGCGTGTAAGCGGGCTTTGAAGCGTTGTTCGCATTGCTACTGTTGGGGCGTTCGTTGCGTTTTGGCGGAGTCGTAGGCGTAGTTTCAGAAGTTGCTTTCGGCGTGGCGTCTGCAACAGGTTTAGTTTTGGTTATCTTTCTATTTTTCTTTGTCTGGCCAAAAAGACTGATCGATAACGAACCGAACAAAAGCAGAAATAAACTGGTGATAACGGCTTTTCTCATCGTCTGATAGTTTAGCTAAATGTATATTATTGTGCCTTATTAAGATGCAATGAAACGAACGGCAGTTGGAAATATAGTAAATAATTTGACCGCGTATGAACGCAGATAAACACCGAGCAGAACGATCATTTTCTTTGTGTCCTACGTGTCTATGTGGAGAAAGATCCTATTCGAATTTGACCGAAACGATCTTCGACACACCTGCTTCCTGCATCGTTACGCCATAAAGAGCACGAGCAGCTTCCATTGTGCGTTTGTTGTGAGTGATGACGATGAACTGCGTCCTTTCCGACATCTCGGCGATCTTGCCGGCAAAACGACCAACGTTGGCATCGTCGAGCGGTGCGTCAACTTCGTCAAGAAGACAGAAAGGCGACGGACGGTATTTGAATATTGCTAGGATGAGGGCGATGGCGGTCATTGCCTTTTCACCGCCGGAAAGCAGCAGGATATTTTGAAGGCGTTTGCCGGGCGGCTGTGCGACGACCTCGATACCAGCTTCGAGAATGTCGTCGGATTCGAGCAGCGTCATCTCGCCGCGTCCGCCGCCGAACAGCTCCTGGAAAAACTGTATGAAGTGAGTGTTGATCGTCTCAAACGCCGTTCGAAACTTCTCACGCGAACGCTCTTTTATCTCACGCAGTGCTTCTTCGGTCGCGGCGATGCTGTCAATGATGTCGGTGCGCTGTGAGGTGAGGAATAAGTGGCGTTCTTCGGTCTCGCCTAACTCTTCGAGAGCGAGCATGTTGATCGCTCCAAAATTGTCCAGCCGTTGCCGAAGATCGTCTGCGTCACGTCGAGCAGTTTCGAGAACAAAATCTTCCGGCAGTTCGATAGAATCGACCAGTCCGGCGAGCGATATGTTTAGCTCCTGTTGGCAATTCTCCGCAGTGTTTTTCAACTGCGTGATCGCCTCTGCCTGCCGCACCTCGATGTCGGCCCTCTCATTTATGGCTTCGGCTGAGCGCCGGTTAAGATCAGCGAGTTCTTCGCTCGTCCTGTCCGACATCTCCCGGGCAGCCGCTAGAGCGTTGATGCCTGATGTGATCTCAACATTCTCATTAGCGATCTCATCACCGGCAGAAGCGATCCGATCCGTTATCTCAGTTATCGAAGTATGCAGGTCTTTGATCTTCGTCTCGGCGTCGGTCATTTCGAGATGCTGCAAAGCAAGACGCGATTGGAGTTCCTTGATCTCGTTCTCCACTCGTCGAAGAGCCGAGACAGCCGAGCGCCGGCGTTCTTCGGACGTAGCGGCTATCATGCGTTTTTCATTCAAGACAGTGTTAGCGGCTTCGGTCTTCGAACGTGCTTCGTTCAAGCTTGCTCCGATATTCTCAAGTGATGCGGAAGCCTCGACACGAGCGGTTTCGGCAGCCTGTTTATTGCTGACCGCATCGGCTAGCTGATCCTTTAGCTCGGTGATCTCTGACTTAATTTGTCCTGCCTCGTCAGCAACGACCTTGCGATGGCGTTCTGTTCTTTGGATCTCTTCGCGGGCGGCGTGAAGCTGAATCTGCAGGCCATGGATGCCGCGATCGACCTTGATGATGAGAGATTGGAGATCGACCGTTTTACTTTCGTTTTCGACCAAACCCTTGCGGGCAGTGTCGGCCACGGAGGTTGCTGTTTCGATCGCTGAAGAAAAATGTGTACAGTCTTTTTCAAGCTGGTTTAGCTCACGTTTGAAGGCAAGAAGTGACTCATTGGTGCCAGTCGATTTTCTATTACCCGCGACAAACATCCGTCCGCCAAGCAACATATCACCGTCGTAATTAATTAGAACATTCCCGACTGCTGCATCCTGCTGATCAAGATCTTTTACAATTCGCGCTGACATTTCGCGTGGAAAGACTTGCCGCAAAGCGTCCGCTAATTCGCCCGATACGCCAAGGTGATCGGCGATTGTATCACTCATGCCGAGAACAGTATCATTTTCACGCGTGGCGGTTTTAGGCAGGATGATCATAGCCGTTCGGCCGATGTCATTTGCCTTGAGCCATGTCGAAAGACGTTTTGCGTCATCAAGCGATTCGACAACAACGGCTTCGAGAAAATCGCCAAAAAGAGTCTCGACCGCAGTTTCCGCTTCTCTTGTTACGTTTAGCCTGTCAGCCAAAACGCCTGCGAGATTCACGCCGATATTCTTTTCCTCTGCAAAGAGCTTTTGCGTTTGCGGCGTGTAAACTGCACGTTTTTCTTCGAGTTCGAGCAACGTCGAAAGACGGTGACGCTTGGCAGAATGTTCTTCGTGTAAGGCTTGTAGTTCGGCTTCTGCTTTATGCAGTGTGTTTCGAGAATCCGCTGTCGCCGCAAGCAATGCGTCCTTTTCACCATTGAGTTCGACAAGCTTTTTCTCTTCAAACTCCAATGTTTCCGCGAGGTCGTTGGCCTGCTTCTGATTTGCAGTGAAAGTTTCGTCCGTACGTACGCTTTCTTTCTCAAGGCCGTCAGCACGCGAAGTAAGCCGCTCAAGATTGTTTTCAAGCTGTCGTCCGATCTCGTCAAAACGCTCGACAGCGCCAGTATGCTGCATCAAGGCTGCTCGAAGTGATTCGATCGATGTTTCGATGACGGCCAGAGCATCGGCTTCACTACGGTGATGTTCTTCGGACTCGCGAAGTGCCGATTCGGCCTTGGTATACTCGGCGGTTTCGTGCTGTTCTTCTTTTTGCAGACGCTCAAGCTCTGATCTGAGCAAGTTGAGCCGTTCATCACTCGCCGTGATCTCGGTACGTAGAGTTTCGCAGCGAGTGTTGAGATTTACGATCTGGTCGGATTTGTAAATATGCTCGCGCTCGGCCCGGTCGCGCTCAAGAGCATTGTTGGAATGGATCTTTCGCAGCTCGGCGAGACTTTCTTCAGCATTACGAGCTGTTTGTGTGGCTTCACGAGCAGCTTCTTCTTTAGCCTTTAGCTGCACCTGAAGATCGGCTTCGACCTCAGCGGCTCGGCCAAGCTGAAGTTTCAGATCTTCAGAAAGGCTTGTGAGGTATTTACCCTCAGCCGCATAAAGATGACGGAGCAGCGTGCGAAACTCCTCCTGCAAGATCTTAAAACGGCGTGTCTTAGCAGCCTGCCGGCGAAGCGAGTTTACCTGTTTTTCGATCTCAGAAACGATGTCGGAAATACGGCTGAGATTTCCTTTGGCGGACTCAAGACGCGATTCAGCGGCACGCTGGCGGGAACGAAATTTTGAAATACCCGCAGCTTCCTCGATCAGGTTGCGGCGGTCGGCGGGCTTTGCCGAAAGGATCTGTCCAATGCGGCCTTGTTCAATGATCGCATAATGAGCACCCGACAAACCGGTTCCAGCAAAAAGGTCAGTAATGTCACGGAGACGACACGTTTTGCCGTTGAGCTGGTATTCGCTTTCGCCAGAAAGATAGAGACGACGCGTGACCGAAACAGCCTCACCTGGAGCAAAATCCAATGCGAAGGCTCGGGGCCGCCAATGACGTTTCGCTTTTACTTTTGTTTCAAGAGTTTGAGTCGATCCAACAGCCGCGACCTTTACGGTCTCGATCTCAACATCCTCTTCATGAAATCCATTTTGTTCAACGCCAACTTCCGAAATGGCTTCGACAGGTTCGGCCTGGACCGGGTCGATCTCGGCCATGTCGATAAAATTCTCGTCGATGTCGGTAAGAGCTTCGTCTATATCTTCAAGCTCGTTTTCATCTATATCAAAGACCGTTTCATCGCGCACAAGGTGCAAAACGACCTCAGCCATCCCGCCCGGCTTGCGGTTTTTGGTTCCCTGAAAAACAACGTCCTTCATCTCGCCGCCGCGCAAGGATTTCGCGCGCTGTTCGCCAAGCACCCACGAGATGGCATCGGAAACATTAGACTTGCCGCAGCCGTTCGGCCCGACGACTGCCGTTATGCCACTGCCCGTGAAAACGATCTCGGTATAGTCGGCAAAAGATTTAAAACCGGTTATTTCTAAACGCTGGAGCTTAAACATTCTATAGTGCTCGAAAATTGGGAAAGCACTATATTTTGTTGTATTTGGGGCTTGAAGTCAACCGAAAAATAGTTTTTGAACTTCGATTTGCGAGAAAAATATTGGGTGCTCAAACTGCTTCGTCGCCAATGTTTCTCAGGCCTTGTTTTTCGGCGCGTTCATTGTCGAGTTCGGTTAGTACATCAAGCAGAAAATTGGTATTGCTTACGACCGATATTACGACCGGAAATTCGTGATCTGAAGTCGAAAATTCAAAAGTCCCGTGATTGATCTCAACGATGTCACGAAAAGCAGCCATGCCGTTTTTTTCGTTGCACTCCGCATCGACGATCTTTCCCTCGTTAAATGCTACGTTAGCGAGATGTAGGTCGGACTTGATGATCAGTAGACCGGTCATTTTGGCACCCTCGATAACCTGAACAGCATCGAAAATACTTACAAAGGCAAGATTTCCTGCGAAGGTGACGTCGGTTCGGACCTTTTGCGGCCGGTCGCGATTTGTCGCAAAATCAGGGCGTCGAGCACGGCGAATCGCTTCCAGGCCAGGAGCGACCGAGATGCGAGGATCGAGAAGTTTGGCTTCCTGTAGCCTGTCGTAAGCGAGATCAAAATCCTCACGTGCGATATACAGACTCACGAGAGCAAGACACTGTTTGGCGGCTTCGTTGAGGCTCTTTTGCCGGACGCATATGTCGCGCATTTTCTCGCGAAGCGGAATGGATCGAGGTGAGCGCTCTAGCGAATTGCGAAGAAGAGCGAATGCCTTTTCCGGTGAACTGTACTTTACAAAAAGATCTGCGTCCAGCAAGACCGATTCGATCGTTATCTCACTGACAGGCACCGTTCCTATTTCTACAACTTGGTCCATAGGCAAGAGTGAACAAAAATGTTCAACACTTTAAATTAGCATATTTTTCTGAGTCAGTCACTATAATTCTCGTTTCATTTGACAAAAAAAGACCGCCCTCATGCGAAGGCGGTCGGAAAAACTCCTTTTTGGAGATACTAGAAATCAAGCCGCAGCCCGACTCTCATCCTTCGTGCTGTCATTGTTCGCGTTGGGGCCAGAAATCCGTCGCACGTGGCCTGCTGTGACGAGGACAAGCCAGTTTGAGTGCAAAGGGTTACGTTATCAAAATTGATAAAATTCGACCCAAAACTAAAGACCCGCATATTCAAAGGATTTGTTACCTCCAAATTCGGCCTTAGCCTTATTCTCTCAGTAATCCGCCATTCTCGGCTAACATTAAGATTAAGCTGCCACAATTGCGGTCCATGGCCGGCATTACGTCCCAGAGTGCCCGGGCTGCCGATCGGAGCCACGCTCAATCTGCTTGCAAGATCTGCAGGAAATGGAGAAGAACCGAAAACGCGCCAGTTAATATCCGCAGGATCGCCCTGGAAGCTGGGTCTATCATTGCTGACATCATCGAGGTTGCGGTCGATGCCGCCCGCTGAAAGATTAAATGGAGCACTTGATCCCCAGCGAAACAGCGGCGATATCCGCAATTTGCCCATCCACCAAGGCATGTCGACCGACGCCGTCAGTGAAACGCGGTGCGTACGGTCAGCAAGACTGCGGGACCAGTCACCCGAAAAATCGCTGGGTTGAGTCGGATCTGAGGTATTTACTATACCGTCATCCATCAGGCGTGCAAGCGTATACACAAACCGCCACGAACCGCCGAATCCTTGACCCCATTTGCGATAACGCTTTCTCAATTCGAAAATGGCTCCGAAATAGCGGCTGTTTCCAACGGGGTTTACTTCCTCCAACTGAATCGGGCCAAGTGAGGCATACTGGGCCGGGCGAAGTGGGTTGACAGCTACAAAAGCTCGGCATATAGGCGTATTTGAGACAGTGCCAACAGGAGCACAATTCGTGCTGCTGCTGCTGTTGCGTGTATTGACGTTGATATAGCAAGTGACAGTACCGTCAACTCAGGCAGCTGCAGCATCGGCAGGTGAAGTATGCTGGCCC
>CAZGSC010000069.1:0-16944 GCA_964528325.1 uncultured Chloracidobacterium sp.
TTATAGTATTATTAAGCAAAACCGGAAACGGAGAGTACCACGAATGATCGAAGCCGGAACAACTTTACAGCAGCGCTACCGGATCGATAAGCAGATCGGCCAGGGCGGCATGGGCGCGGTGTATGTTGCGACGGATGAGCGTTTTGGCAGCACGGTGGCGATCAAAGAGACCCTGTGCATGGACGATAACTTTCGCAAGGCCATCGAGCGAGAGGCCCGTCTGCTAAACAGCCTCAAACATTCCGCTTTGCCGCGTGTCAGTGATCATTTTCTTGAGGACAACGGCCAGTTTCTTGTCATGGAATACATCCAGGGCGAGGATCTTTGCTGCATGATCGGCGAGCAAGGCCGGGCATTTGGTGTCGAGGAGGTTCTAAAATGGGCCGATCAGCTTCTCGACGCGCTCGACTATTTGCACAATCAGGCGATGCCCGTCATCCATCGCGACATAAAGCCGCAAAATCTTAAGATCACCGCTGACGGCCAGATAATTTTGCTCGATTTCGGCCTTGCCAAAGGCAATCCGACCGATGCCGGCAACCAAACCGCTGCAAAGAGTATTTTCGGCTATTCGCGAAATTACGCTTCGCTCGAACAAATACAGGGAACAGGAACAGATCCGCGCAGCGATCTTTATTCACTTGCGGCAACTCTCTATCACCTTCTGACAAACACTGCTCCCGAAGACGCCCTGACGCGGGCGATGAGTGTTCTCAGCCAAAAACCTGACCCGTTGATCCCGGCGAATGTCATCGATCCCGCAATTCCGGCCGGAGTAGCAGGTGTTCTGCAAAAGGCTCTGGACCTAAACGCAAGCAACCGTCCTGCGTCCGCCGCGGAGATGCGGCAAATGTTTCGCGAAAGCGAAAACTATGCTCACCTGGCCGTTGCGTCGGCTGGTCAGCACGCTGTCTTTGAGACGAGTGTTTACTCTCAACCAACAAGATTAATGTCAGATGAAACGCGGGCGGCCGCGTTCATGAATACAGATGTAAAAACCGAAGTTGGATCTGGGCTTGCTTCCGACGCAACATCGGTCAGTCCTAATCGTATTTCAACCGGCGGCGTGACGGATGCGGCACCAAAACGACGCGGTTTGGCAATGGCATTGGGAGCACTGGCTGTGCTTCTCGTCGGCGGTGTCATTGCCGGTGGGCTTTATGTGGTGAGGCCATCGGTTTTCGGCGTCGGACTGGTTCCGGAAAAGACCGCTCAGCCTGTGCCCGTGACCAACGTTAATTCTACTCGTCCTTCGAATACTGAAGCTGTTCAAATGGGTGCAGAAACTACCCTGAATACTAACTCGGCCACCGCACCTTCCGCCGAAAGTCCGCGTTCGGCGGAAAGACCGGTAGACACTACAAAAACCGGCAAAAATCCTGCTGACAGATCGAAGCCGGTGGATCAAACATTTGATATTGTCGGAGACCCAGAGAACCCGGATCAGGTTACGATCAAAACTGTGGACAAAAACGGTAAGGTCACAAGGATGACCGTTAGGCCAAAAGAAGTGCCTGATATGCCGGTACCGCCCGCTGAGGGATATGATCCGTTTCCGCGCAATTTTGACCCGGGAACACTCACGCCCGAACAACGCCGGAAGTTCCAAAAGGCTTGGCGATTCAATCAAATACGTCCCACGCCGAACGCACAGCAAACGCCTGGGCAATAGATCCTCTTTTCAAAATATAAGGAGCGGCCAAGCCGCTCCGAAAAATACTGCAAAGTAAGATCAAGTTACGCTAGACAGCCGCAACCTCAGCGACCCTGGTGGCGACTACTGCCTCGATAGGAAATTCACTGTCGACAAATTCCAGATGGATGGTGGTCATACCATTCTTTTGCACCATCCGGTTTCGGACAATTGCAAGCGAATAGAAATTAAGATCCTTGCACGCAATTTTTACCTTTTCTCCGATACTGGTTTCGAGCGAACATACCGCCGAGATACCATTGGCGCTAATATTCTTTGTCGCGGTTTCCTCTTTGGCTCCCGGATTGCCAGCTTTTTGTAGCAGCGAGACCGTCATTGGAATCGAGATCCAATATCGGGGCTGCCTGCGATTTTTGAATTGAGACTCGGCTTCACTTATCGACCATAACCCATCTTGCTTCATACCGCATATGCGGTAGCTCTGCGTTGGATCTGCCTTAAAACTGTCCGGGATCTTTTTTCCTACAAAACCAACGCCTATGTGATAACTAGTCTCCCCGCCGACGGTCGTTGCGTTGCAGTACTGAACTATCGCCATTACAGGATAGAGTTCCTTCTTTTTGTCGTATGCACGAAGCTCCGGGTCGAGGGGCAAAACAAGCGTTACGAGCCGGCCGACAACACACGGACGCTGAAGGCTGAATCCGGCACCGTTTTTCGAAACTGTCAGGACCTTGGTAACCTCTTTCCAGGTCTCCCCCACGCTTTCCTTTACCTGCACGATCGTTTGCAGTTCGGTCGGTGCTCTGTCGATCGTTCGATGTTCGGGTTCGGTTTGAATAAAGTTATTGACGCTCATAGATCTAAATTCTAGGTAATTAATTTTGAGGCTAGGTGCTCGATTCAATTCCCTCGAGTGGGAAAAAGCGGTCGATAAACTCCAGATGCACACGAGGAATATTATCCTGGCCCAAACGAAATCCTCTCACGACAGAGAGAATTGTTACATTAAACCGGTCGCTGGTTACGCGCAGGAAATCTCCTTTTTCGACCTGCATTGTTGTAAAGACAGCTGCTCCTCCGAGGCTCACATTCTCGGTCACAGTCGTTTCGGATGCAAGGATATTTCCGGTTTGGTCCACCTTTTCAAGTTTTAGTGACTCAGGAATATGATAGCGTGTCTGCTTTCGAAGCTCTGACGGCAGATCACTGTCGCTCACTGTCAGATCCGCATCCACAAGATGGTAAAAGCCTCCGCCTTCGTCTGCCCGATGCGAAATATCGTAAAGCATCGAGGGATGATCGATATAATCAGGCGGGGGATTCTTACCGATAAACGCAACGCCTATCGAATATTCCGGTGCTGCGGAGCTTCGGCCTATTGAAAGGCATCGTCGTACCAAACCCCAGATCTTATACTGCGGTTCACCGTAATCAAATGACCGGAGTTGTCGAGGCATCGGGATCGTCATCAGCACGATGCGTCCGCGTTTGAGCGGCCGTTTTAAGCTAAATCCGGCTCCGAATGCCGATACATCGCTCAGCCGTGTGATCTCGTTCCACGACACCGTCTTGTCGACCCTGACCTCGACGCGCACGGGCAGCGGCAGCGCTATCCGCTGGATGCGTCGATTTTCCTTATCCACGTCAGTGGCCGACGTGATTTCTTCTTGGACTAGTGTATCCATTAGTTTTGCGATCCCGGGAGAGTTCGTTGAGCGTGTGGAATGGGTCTATCTTGGGGATTCGTCGCGAGGAATATGGCAAGTTTTTCACCTGCCATATCTAATCATATACAAAAATGTTGTACATTTCCATCATTATTTTTGCCAATGACGGTTAAGGTCGGTAGCGGGCGGAAGAATACTGTGTTTTATTTCATTACGGTCAGATCCATTCTTCCTTCGACCTGGCTGAAAAGCAATCTATCGACTGGAAACCTTTCGTTCCCAAATTTCAGATGCAGAACATCACGAAATCCGAAATAATTACGACGTTTGACCACAGTCGCGATTGCGTGAAAGTCGAGATCTATACAGGAGAATTTCAGCTTATCGCCCGCAACGGCTGGAAGAGTTGTGATGACCGAGACACCTACAGAGCCAATATCGCAAGTTTCCGTTCTCTCCCACATGACCATTCGCTCGTGTTTTTGAATAAGGCCGATCTCGACATTCAGTTCCACTTTGAACCGCGGATATCGTCGTTGTTTGATGCTATTTTTGCACTCCGTCACCTTCCAGATGCCGTCTCCTACGGAACTGGATAGACGATAGGTCTGCTGAGGGTTCTCATAGTAGCTGGCAGGAAAGCTCTTTCCGACAAAGATAACGTTGGTATGGTACACCGTCTGCGGTTCCAACCCGGACTTACTTGAGTTTTGCACCAGCGCAACCACACGATACGACTCCTTATCTTCGTCAAAAGCACGGAATTCGCGTGCAAGAGCGATCTCAACCTCTATTAGAGTGCCAACTTTACATTCTCGGGAAAGGTCGAACCCCGCGCCAAATCGCGAGACCATTCGCACCTCCGTAGTCTCGGCCCATGCCCCGTCTAGTCCTTCGCTTACAAAAACTCGACAGATCGATGGCGTAGCGACCGGCTTTACCGCCGGCGTCGAACTGACATCTGATCTCGCTTTATTGTTAAGCGTTGACCTCTGAGCTGCTTTTGACACAACTTTTGTCGTGGTTGCTTTGTTTCGGGCTTTTGATTGTTTAGTCCGTTGTTTTGGAGGCATTTGTAAGGTGTTAGAAAAGAGAAGGGCGAATCCGAGCGTCGACGGTTGCGATACAGGTGGAAGGCCTGTAACATATACATTATATTGGGAAACGCAGTATTTTTCCATCATTATTTTCTAAGCACGCCTTGTATCGTCCCGAGTTAGAAATTTATTCAACTTTGGTTCGTCACTTTTACTAAAATCATGGACTTATTGGAACGCAATCAGATCAATATCGAAGACGAAATGCGGCGGTCGTATCTCGACTACGCAATGTCAGTTATCATCGGCCGTGCCCTGCCCGACGTGCGTGACGGTCTCAAACCCGTGCATCGCCGCGTGCTTTGGGCGATGAACGAACTTGGCAACACGTACAACAAGCCGTATAAAAAATCGGCCCGTGTAGTCGGTGACACCATCGGTAAATACCATCCGCACGGTGATACTGCTGTTTACGACACTGTCGTCCGTTTAGCGCAGGATTTTTCGATGCGTTACCCGCTGGTTGACGGCCAGGGCAATTTCGGCTCGATCGACGGCGACAATCCGGCCGCGATGCGTTACACCGAGGTACGTCTCGCAAAGATCACTAATGAAGTCCTCGATGATATCGAAAAAGAAACCGTCGATTTCCAGCCGAACTACGACGAATCGCTTTCTGAGCCAAAAGTTTTGCCGACGCGAATTCCGCTGCTTCTGGTAAACGGCTCCGAAGGTATTGCCGTCGGCATGGCAACGAAAATTCCGCCGCACAATCTGACGGAGATCCTTGATGCGACGATCGCGTTAATCAAGAATCCATCGATCACGATCGATGAGCTTATTAAACATGTTCCCGGCCCCGATTTCCCGACTGCCGGTTTTATCTATGGCCGCGAAGAGATCCATCGCGCTTACAGAACCGGACGCGGCATTGTCCAAATGCGAGCTCGTGCCGTCGTGGACGAGATCGGACGCGGCGACCGCAGTCGCAACGCAGTCGTTGTCACGGAAATTCCCTATCAGGTAAATAAAGCACGCCTGATCGAGAAGATCGCCGAGCTTGTCCACGAAAAACGTCTCGACGGCATCTCTGAGATCCGCGACGAATCGAACCGCGAAGGAATGCGCATCGTCATCGAACTAAAACGCGATGCGATCCCGCAGGTCATTCTCAACAAGCTGTACAAGCTGACGCCGATGCAGGCATCGTTCGGCATCATCAACATCGCCATCGTTGACGGCCAGCCAAAAGTGCTTACCCTCAAGCAAATGCTTGAGGCGTTCGTCGAATTTCGGCGTGAGGTTGTTCGCCGTCGAACCGAATTCGATCTAAGAAAAGCACAGGCCCGTGCACATATCTTAGAGGGCTTGAACAAGGCTATCGACGCTCTCGATTACATCATTCCGGCGATTCGCAATTCGCGTTCGGTTGATGAAGCCAAATTGTGGCTGACGGCAAATCTCGCGACCGCCAGCGAGATCAAAGCGTGGCGCGGCGTCACGGGTGAGAAAACAAAAGACCAGTTCCTGAAAGAACTAAATAAGGTCATAACGAGCCTCGATTTTAGCGACATTCAGGCACAGGCAATTCTCGATCTGCAATTGCGTCGCCTGTCGGCACTCGAACGCCAAAAGATACTCGACGAATACGCCGAGATCATCAAATACATCGCCGAGCTCGAAAATATTCTCCAAAACGAAAGCGTTCTGCGTCAGGTCATCACAGACGAACTGGCCGAGGTCAAGCGTCAATTCGGCGATGCCCGCCGCACGGTCATCGTCGATGCCGGCGTCGATCTGAGCATCGAGGACCTTATCCCCGACGAAGACGTTGCGATCACCGTGACAAACGCCGGCTACATAAAACGCACTCCGGTCGCGGCATATTCGCGGCAGGGTCGCGGCGGCAAAGGCCGTCTCGGAGCCAAGGCCAAGAACGAAGATTTTGTCGAGCATCTGTTCATCGCCTCGACGCACGCATATCTGATGATCTTCACCGACAACGGCCAGGTCTTTAAGATAAAGGTTCACGAGATACCCGAAGGTGACACATCGGCTCGCGGCAAAGCGGTAGTCAATCTTGTCCAACTGTCGCAGGAGCGCAAACTCGTCGCCGTAATGGCGGTGCGCGATTTTGGCGAAGAGATCTATCTGACGATGGTGACAAAGAACGGCGTCATCAAGAAAACTTCGCTCGGCGATTACCAGAACATCCGCGTCACCGGCATCAACGCCATCAACATCGACGAAGGCGACGAACTGCTTGACGTCATCCGCACTGACGGCAAGCGGCAGATCTTCATCGCTACGCACGACGGCATGGCCGTTAAGTTTAACGAGTCCGACGTCCGCGCGATGGGACGTGCGACACGCGGTGTTCGCGGCGTCAATCTTCGCAAAGGCGACTTTGTCGTTTCGGTCTGCGCAGTTTCCCCCGAAGGCAGTGAAAAGATCTTGTCTGTCTCCGAAAAAGGCTTTGGCAAACAGACGCAGGTCGACAGCTATCGCCTGACCAAACGCGGAGGCATCGGCGTCATCAACATGAAGACCACCGAAAAGACCGGCAAGGTCGTCGCCGCTTTCCCTGTCGAAGAAGACAGCGAAATAATGATCATCACACAACAAGCGAAACTGATCCGTTTGGGCGTCGACAAGATCCGCGAAACCGGCAGGTCGGCCCAAGGTGTCACGCTCATCAAATGCGGCGAAGACGATCTTGTAACTTCAGCATCACTCCTCGCGGCAGAAGACGACGAAGAATAGGGCGGCTGCGTCCGGTCAAAATCGGTAGTGGTAGAGACTGAGTTTTTCAAAGGCTTCGCGCGGCAACGGGCGAAGCCTTCTAACATTTACTGAGGTAAACGAAAGGAAGCAGCGACGGTTACGAACAAACATTCCGGTTCCATTACTTATTATTGTAATCAACAGGGCCTTGGGTATATAATTCGTTTCGATCGCAACATTTTTAACTTTGATCAAAAAGGAGCAGATATTATGGCTGGAAAATTTGAATTAAAGATCTCAAAAAACGGAAAGTATCATTTCAACTTGCTGGCCGGAAACGGTCAGGTCATTCTCTCGAGTGAATTGTACGAATCAAAATCGGCCGCCGAAAACGGCATCGCTTCGGTCCAGAAGAATGCCGGCGACGATGCACGTTTTGAGCGGCTGACGGCGGCAAACGGCGATCCGTATTTCATCCTGAAGGCCAGTAATGGACAGGAGATCGGGAGAAGCGAGATGTATTCGTCGACGGCGTCGATGGAAAACGGCATCGCCTCGGTCAAAACCAACGCCGCCGACGCACCGATCGTAGAAGCACAGTCAGGTTGACCCTGAAAGGCCAAAATTATTTGGCTGATAGCCCGTTCACACGTGGATAAATGCGAAGGCCTCGTCACTCGACGAGGCCTTTCTACCTTTATGCGTGCCGCTCAACATGAGCGGAGTGTCCCCAGTTATGTAAAAAGCCTAAGTACGCACAAATTAGCAAAAGTGCTCCGTTGATCACTATTATCATAGCGTTCAGCTCTGAAGTGATCGTGAGCCCAAAAAACATCTTGCTTGTTAAGGGCAGCAGTCCCTCGAAGCCAAGCCACATATGAGCCATGACCTCGTGCAGCATGAAGCCGGTCAGAAATATAAATGTTGTTTTCCACTTGTTCATTTTTGTCTATTGACCTCCTTTATTATTTCGGTGCCCCTCAACGCCTTTATACTCCTTATTGGTTCAGCACTTTGTGACATTCATCACTTCGACGCGATCAGAGGCACGATACTTGCGGATATTTTATTTTGGAAGAAACACAGCGTGATAGTTACCTGATTTTTGGTAGTTTTCAACTGGTTTTGCCGCGAGTGTTTTCGCGCTTTACTGCGAAAATTCTCGCCATAAGGAGTCACGAAATGGATTTCGCACATATTCACCTGATGCTCAACCATGTGCCGGTCATTGGGGTCGGTTTTGGTGTCTTAATACTTGTTGTTGGCGTAATAGCTCAGTCAAAGCCGGTCACCCGTGTCGGTTTGGGATTCCTGGCTCTTTCTGCGATCTTTGCGGTCCCCGTTTATCTAACCGGCGAACCTGCCGAGGAGATCGTCGAGAAATTGCCTGGTTTTTCCGAAGCCATTACAGGCGAGCATGAGTCTGCAGCGACCATCTCATTAGGCCTTGTGATATTTACGGGGTTGCTCGCGGTTGTCGCTTTGATCTTCACGCTCTTTACCCGTTCGTTCTCAGCCAGGCTCCCGGGAGTTTTGGTCATCGCGACGCTGCTGACATCGCTTGTCACAGGAACGTCTATGATCAGGACCGCGAATCTAGGCGGGCAGATCCGGCACACTGAGATCCGAGTCGGAGCGCAAAACGCTTCCCCGAACGCTGAAACCGGGACCTCTGAAAAAGATAAGACAAAAAAAGATGACGACGACTAGCTGCCTAATTGAGTACGGCTTTGAGCGCCTGGCCGGTGTATGACTTTTTGACCCGTGCAACTTCTTCGGGTGTTCCGACGGCGACGACCTTGCCGCCGCCGGCTCCGCCTTCGGGGCCGAGGTCGATAATGTAGTCCGCTGATTTGATAACGTCGAGGTTGTGTTCGATGACGATCACGGTGTTGCCGGTATCGACAAGCTTTTGCAGAACATCGAGGAGTTTGTGAACGTCGGCGAAATGTAGTCCCGTTGTTGGTTCATCGAGAATGTAGATCGTCTTTCCTGTCGCACGTTTTGAGAGTTCCTTGGCTAGTTTGATCCGCTGAGCCTCACCGCCTGAGAGCGTTGTTGACGATTGGCCGATCTTGATATAGCCGAGGCCGACGTCGAGCAGCGTTTCGAGAATTTTTTTGATCGAGGGAATGTTTTCGAGCAGCGGCAATGCGTCCTCTATCGTTGTATCGAGCAGATCGGCGATCGAAAGGCCCTTGAATTTTACCGCAAGAGTTTCGCGATTATAACGATGACCGCGACAGACGTCGCAGGTGACATAAACGTCGGGCAGGAAGTTCATTTCGATGCGCTTTAAGCCGCCGCCTTCGCAGGCTTCACATCGTCCTCCTTTTACGTTAAATGAAAAGCGTCCGGCCTTGTAACCGCGAGTTCGCGATTCAGGCAGCATCGCGTAAAGGTCGCGTAACGGCGAAAAAAGCCCTGTGTACGTCGCCGGATTAGAACGCGGCGTACGGCCGATGGGTGATTGGTCGATCTCAATGATCTTGTCAACGAGATCCAAGCCGTCGATAGAATCATGTTCGAGCGGCTCTGTTGTAGATCTATATACGTGTCTATACAACGCGGGATAAAGGATCTCTTCGACAAGTGTCGATTTCCCTGATCCCGACACGCCCGTTACAACCGTAAAAAGCCCGAGCGGAAATTCGGCGTCGATGTTTTTCAGATTGTAGCCGCGAGCACCTTTTACTTTGATTCGATTACCATTTGGCAGACGCCGCACGTCGGGAATTTCGATCTGCAACTCGCCGCTAAGGTATTTGCCCGTCAACGAATCTGCATTTGCTTCGATGTCTTTTGGTTTGCCCGCGGCGATGACTTCGCCGCCGTGAGTTCCGGCGAGCGGGCCGAGGTCGATGACGTGATCGGCGTGCTCGATCGTCTCCTGATCGTGCTCGACGACGAGCACCGTATTGCCCAGGTCGCGAAGCGTATGCAGCGTTTCGAGCAGGCGTTTGTTGTCACGCGGATGCAGGCCGATGCTTGGCTCGTCGAGCACATAAAGGACGCCGCGAAGCTGCGATCCGATCTGCGTTGCCAGTCTGATACGTTGCCCTTCGCCGCCAGAGAGCGATGCCGACGAGCGGCTCAGCGTCAGATAACCAAGCCCAACGGCATCAAGAAACCGCAGTCTATCCTTGATCTCTTTGAGCACAAGCCCGGCTATCTTTTCATCTCGCGCGGACAGCTTAATAGCGTCAAACTTCTTCGCCGATTCCGATATCGGTAGCTCAGTATAGTCGCCGATGCCGAGTCCGCCGACCTTTACAGCCAGGCTTTCCGGCTGCAGCCGCATGCCGTCGCATGATGGACACGGCATCGGTGCAATGAGTTCTTCCAAGGCAACACGGATCTTTTCTGACGGAGGATTTTCAAGCCTTTCGCGTATTGCTCGCAGCGCTCCGCGCCAATCACGTTCGAATTTGTAATCGCCGTGTCTGAATGTGATCCGACGCTTTGTGCCGTGAAGAAAAGCATCGCGTATCTCTTGCGGCAGATCAGAGAATTTCGAATCGAGTAATGCCTGAGCTGATTCGTCAGCACCGTCATCTTTAGCTCGTTTACGCTTTCCTTTTCTGTCCTTTTCTTTGCCCGTCGGCGGCTCGAGCGAATCGCCGTCAGTAAATTTCTCGATGATCGCAACCAACGCTGACCGCAGAAAGCTCGCACCGGCTTTATCAACGCCGTTAAGAAACTCGATCTTTCCGGCAGGAACATTTTGATCAGGAACGATCTTGTTCACGTCGATCTCAAGCACAGTTCCGATTCCCTGACAACGTTTGCACGCTCCGAAGGCTGAGTTAAACGAGAACGAACGCGGTTCCAGCGGAGCAATATTAATGCCGCAATTGACGCACGCCATTTTCTCGGAAAAGAGCTTTTCTTCGCCATCAATTATGGAGATGAGGACGGCTCCGCCGGTGAGCTTCAGCGCGGTCTTTACCGATTCGGCCAAACGGTCACGAACACCGTTTTTCATTAGAAGGCGGTCAACAACGACCTCGATCGAGTGATTCTTTCGTTTGTCGAGAATGATCTCCTCATCGAGCTGACGTATCACACCGTCAATGCGGGCACGAACAAAGCCGTCTTTATGCAATTTCTCTAGTTCTTTCTTAAACTCACCTTTTCGACCGCGAACAAGCGGAGCAAGGATCATCACACGCTCGCCTTCCGGCAATTCGGCGACTCCGGTGATGATCTGATCTACGGACTGGCGCGTGATCGGTGCGCCGCACTGGTGACAATGCGGCAATCCGATGGAGGAAAAAAGCAGACGAAGAAAATCGTAAATTTCTGTAACAGTACCGACAGTTGAACGCGGCGAGCGCGAAACAGTCTTCTGCTCGATCGAGATCGCCGGGCTTAAGCCTTCGACCGAATCGACATCAGGCTTTTCCAATTGGTCCAAAAATTGGCGGGCGTATGCAGAAAGCGATTCGACATATCGCCGCTGTCCTTCGGCATAGATCGTGTCGAACGCCAATGACGATTTACCTGAACCCGATAAGCCTGTTACAACGACGAACTTATCGCGCGGTATATCAACATCGATATTTTTTAAATTATGCTGGCGTGCCCCGCGGACGGTTATTTGCTTGATGCTCATTACGGATGTAAATCCCGGTCTTATCCGAAACGAGTATTTTAACAATCTTCTCTACAAAATGCGAAGGACGGCAAAAAGTGAAACGCCCGTTATGACGATCCAAAGAAGGACGCCTTGTATCAACGGCCTCGCTCCTACATTTCGCAGTGTTTCTCGCGAAAGACTTGCACCGATCAAAAAGAGGGTGACGATCATTCCTGCCTTTGCAAGATTAACAAGCGCGTCATAAATACTGGGAAGAATGAACGACGGCGCGTAAGTCCGAAATGCCGTCGCAAGCAGAAATAGAAGTATGAACCAAGGTATAGCAACCTTCGCTCTTTGATCCTTGACCTCTGACCGTTCGCGGTAAATATATGCAAAAAATATAGCTACCGGTGCGATCCACAATGCCCGTGCAAGCTTGACTGTTGTTGCAGTTGCGAGTGCTTCTGCCCCGTAGGCACCTGCTGCTCCGACTACGGAACTCGTATCGTGAATGGCAATAGCCGCCCAAACGCCGAACTGATTTTGTGTCAAATTTAACGCATGTCCGATGATCGGAAAAAGAAATAGAGCAATGGAATTAAGAATGAATACTGTTCCAAGCGATACTGACATTTCGTCCGCTTCGGCGTGTATGGCTGGCCCGACTGCAGCGATCGCGCTGCCGCCGCAGATCGCAGTTCCGGATGAGATAAGTGTCGAAGTCTTAGCTTTGACACTTAGCAGCTTGCCCACAAGATAGCCTAAGACCAGCGTGCCAAAAATGGTTGCAATAGTGAAAAGAATGCCGTCTTTTCCTGCTTGGTAAACCGATTTCAGGTCCATTCCAAATCCAAGCAAAACGACGGATGTCTGAAGCAAATATTTTGTCGGCTTGCCGCTCAATGCCGGAAATGGCGTGCCGATGCTGAGAGCAATGACCAGTCCCAATGCAAGAGCAAGCGGAGCGGAGCCAAGCGGACTCAAGCAGAACACGACTAATACAATGAAAATGGCTTTTTGCCAGACCATATTTTGGTACTATCGCAGAACACCAAAAACTTTTCTAAGGAGGTCAGTTGTGCGTTTGATCGGATCTTGGCGGATCTTTTTCTCTTCGTCAGCGACGATCAGAAATAGGCCGTCTAAGGCTTTTTGCGTTACATAACCATCAAGGTCGGTCGCGTCTTTGCCAAGGAACTGCGCGGCAAAACCGGCCTTTCCGATCATTGCTTTATAGCTGTTTGTAACACCCGTTTTCGCGGTAAACTCTTCGACGATCGGCCTGAATTTTTCACGCAGTTTTTCTTCACTCGTCCTTCTGAAGAACATGGTCGCCGAATCGTCCCGGCCGCTGAAGAGAATACTTCGGCCATCGTCAAAGGTCATCTTTTTGATCGCATCAACAAAAACATCGATCGCAACTGGGACGGCCTTTTCAGCAGCGTGGTTCATCGAAGCAACAAAATCGTCGACCGCCTTTCCCTGACCCGCAATACGCAGCGCTTTATCTAATTTCTGCAGCGATTTGGGCAACGGGATCTTCACCCGCGGATTTGCGAGGAAACCGTTCTCACGTCCAAGTAATCTTATGGCGGAACCGACACCTTTGGTCAATGCCTCTTTCAGGCCGCCGGTGATCTCGTTATCAGTGACCGTTTTACTTTTTTTGACTTGTGCTGAAACCCCAATCGAGAAAAGTCCAGCAAAAATAACCAAAGCGATAGAAATTCTTAGTTTTGACATGTTGTCCTCGAACTTATTGAGCCTTGCCTTGTTTTGCGACAGCATCCTGAGCGGCTTTTATTGCTTCGGCGTCGCCAAGGTAATAGCTTTTTAGCGGCTTCAGGCCGGCGTCGAGTTCATAAACAAGCGGCACGCCTGTAGGTATATTCAAACTAACAATATCATCATCCGAAATGCCGTCGAGATGCTTGACCAGTGCCCGCAAACTGTTGCCGTGCGCAGCGATTATCAACTTCTTTCCATCTTTTATCTTGGGAGCGATCTCGTCGAGCCAGTACGGAACAACACGAGCGACGGTATCTTTCAAACATTCAGTTTTCGGGAATTTACCTTGCTCAATATTGCTGTATTTGGCTTCGTTGCCAAGGTAGCGCTCGTCAGTTTCATCGAGATCACCCGGCGGAATATCAAAGCTTCGCCTCCATATCAAAACCTGTTCTTCACCGAACTGGGCCGCTGTCTCCGCCTTGTTCAGCCCTTGCAGGGCTCCGTAATGACGCTCATTAAGCAGCCACGATTTTGTTTCCGGTATCCACATCAGATCCATCTCGTCGAGAATGATCCAGAGCGTGCGTATCGCGCGTTTTAGGACCGATGTATACGCTTCGTCAAAGGTATAGCCTTCGTCACGCAGCAATTTGCCCGCGGCATGAGCTTCCCCAACACCTTTTTCAGAAAGGTCGACATCCTTCCAGCCCGTAAATCGATTTTCCTTGTTCCACTGGCTTTCGCCGTGGCGAATCAAAACTAATTTGTACATACTTATGAGTTGCCTGTCGCAGGCTTTCCTTTCTCATTATTCAATATTTTCTTTATCTCGCCAACAAGATAGAGCGACCCTGTGACAAGAATGATGCCATCATCGGGCGTAACAGCCTCCGCTATGTCGAAAGAATTCGAAACCCGATCACTGACAAAAACATTTTGTTTGTGAGAATCGGCCGGAAATGCTTCAAGCAATTCTTCGTAAGTCAACGATCGCGAATTTTTCGGCTGTGTCAGAACTATTCGTTCACATCTCGGAAACAGTATTTTCGTGATCTCATCTACGTCCTTGCCGCGCATTGCACCGAAGATCCCCGTTATAGGTCGTTTTTCAAATTCATCTAGATATTTCGCCAAGGCCCTTGCACCGCCGATATTGTGTGCTCCATCAAACAAATATCTGTCCTGATATTCGAGTCGTCCGGGATTGTGCGCTTTTTCAAGTCCAGCCGCAATGTCGGCGTCATTTATGTTGAAATGAGCTTTTAGCTCGTTGGCAACGGCAATCGCTATGGAGGCATTTGCGTATTGATGCTCACCTTTTAAGCCAAGTTTGGCTGATCCAGGGGACGATTCCCTGCGGGCGTGAATGTGCCGCGCGCCCGGGCAGGCAATTCGTACATGATCTTCGATGACCAACATCGCTTCCTTTTTTTGTTCTCCAACTATAACGGCTTTCGTATGTTCTTGAATGATCGCCGCTTTCTCAGCAGCAATTTCTTCTATAGTTTCACCAAGATATTCCTGATGATCAATATCTATCCGCGTTATCGCCGCGATCTCGGCATTTGCAGCCGTTGTCGCGTCAAGTCGTCCGCCGAGGCCGGTTTCTAGGATCGTGAGTTCAACACCGGCATCGGCAAAAGCGATCAGCGCGATCGCCGTGATCTGTTCAAAAAATGTTGGTCGGTATTCGAGTTTGCCTGAAGCAAGCATCTGCTCGGATGTTTCACGAACGCGATCCGCATGTCGCGCTAAATCATCTTCGCTTATATCACTTCCGTTTATTCGTATCCTTTCAGTGATCGAGACGAGATGTGGCGAAGTGAACGTTCCCGTCTTGATGCCGGCCGCGTTGCATATCGAATCAAGAAACGCGCAAACCGAACCTTTGCCGTTCGTTCCGGCGACCTGCACTTTTAAGAAATTGTTTTGGGAATTACCGAGAGCGTCGAGAAGCTTGCGGATATTCTCGAGGCCGAGCTTCATCGCGGAAACTTCGTTGCCGAGTGAGAGTAGATAGCTTTCCGCTTCGCAAAAATTCACAACACCCGCCGATGATAGTTTATCTGGCCGAGATGCCATGTCAGATGCGTCGCAAGGTGAACTAAAAACCAGCCGGTCGTCATCGTATGGCCAAAAGGCTCTATCGGATAATTGGCGGCAAGATCGGCGTCTGTCATTTTCGCGAGGGTAGATCTTACAACGGAGAGAGTCGTGTTGATGTCGGCAAGCATCGTTTCACGCGGAACATCGGTGGAGGAGAACTCGGCTTCGCGGTCCCGGACATAACCGGTATCACCGAGCGTTGCTCCAATAAAATGCTGCAAATTGCCGTTTAGATGCAGGCATAGATTTCCTGCCGAATTCGGAACTTCACCCGGCTTTTTCCAGAGGTCAGCTTCGTCAGGATATTGTTCGATCTCAGACTTTAGCTTAATAAGGTCACGTTCGAACAGCTCGCTTAAAATTTCCGATAGCATTTTTACTTAATTAGGCCGCAACAGCGTTGTTCATCATAAAATCCAGGAACCGGACGATCGCATCACGCATTTCCCTACGGTCAACGACCATATCGACCATGCCGTGCTCCAGTAGAAACTCACTGCGTTGAAAGCCTTTTGGCAACTTTTGCCGAATAGTTTGCTCAATGACACGCGGACCGGCAAAACCGACCAGTGCCTTCGGTTCTGCCAAAATGACATCGCCGAGCATCGCAAAACTTGCAGTAACCCCGCCAGTCGTCGGATCAGTAAGTACGGAAATAAACGGCAGCCGGGCATCGTGCAAACGTGAAAGCGCCGCAGAGATCTTGCCCATCTGCATCAAAGAAAGTGTGCCTTCCTGCATACGGGCTCCGCCTGAAGCAGAATAAATGATGACAGCTCCTCGCTCCGCAACAGCTCTTTCGATCAATCGTGTGATCTTTTCACCGACTGCCGAACCCATAGAGCCGCCGATGAAAGACATATCCATCGCACCGGCAAAAGTAAGATGTCCGCCGACCTTGCCCTTGCCGGAAATTATCGCCTCAGGCAATCCGGAAGTGTCTTTAGCCTGCTCAATGCGGTCTTTGTATAATTTCGAGTCCTTGAATTTGAGCGGATCGGCTGACATCACTTCTTCGTCCAGCTTTTTGTATTTGCCGCTATCAAACAGGTCTTTTAGCCTTTCCTCGGCCGCATAACGAAAATGGTAGCCGCAATGCGTGCAGACCTCATGCGAATCGGTCAGTTCACGCTTATATAGCGCGTTGTCACAATCGGGACATTTTACAAAGATCCCTTCAGTTTTGACGGTACGCTTCTCATCCGTCTCCTGCTCAACGATATTCGGTTTGTCTCGACGAAACCACGACATAAATTAATTGAGATTTAAGGTTAGCATAAGCGCAAGCCCGCGCGTTAGCAAGGGCAATACATTCAACGTTTCGCTATCACCCTTGCTAACGCGCGGGCTTTGGCATATATTCAACTCTAAATCTAAAATGATCCGCCGGAGTTTCTGTAATTCGATATTATTTACTTATCTTTTTTCTTATTTTTTTGA
>CAZGSC010000070.1:0-16804 GCA_964528325.1 uncultured Chloracidobacterium sp.
GTTATTTCCATCGCCAATTCAATCCCGCCGATCTCGTCAATGACTGTCTTCTGCTCGCCCTGATTCTGAAAGAATGTACTCAATTCCAATCGCACGGCTTCCGAGATGTCCGAAAGAGTGAGATTCGTCACTGTAATTTCCATAAAAAAATCGCCTCCTAGCTCTATGGCTGAGACGATTAAATCATGGTGAAAATGTCTTAGGGATACCTTTATGGATACCTTAAAACCGAAATTCTTGTCTTTTTTTATTCTTCTTCGGTTTCGCCCCTAAGCTCATCGATAAGTAACTGGATTTCATTTATTGCGCTAATCACATTCTCAGTTAAACCAAGTTTTCCGAGCTGATCCCGTGCAAAATTAAGGTCATCGCAAAGTAGGTTAATTGATCGCTTATCACATTTATGTGCGGTCGGATTACGCAGTAGGTCACTGACTTTTCCTTTGTCTCCCCCAATAAGTCCGTGAAAAAACTCAACAACCCTTTCCTTCGTCAAATCTTCTGGGAGATCAAGTCGATGAAATGTAAGCATCAGCAAAGCCAGTATTTTCCTTCTAGCCGTAAAATCATTACTCAAAGCCGATCCACCACTGCGTTTATCGGATGCCTGTCCAGACTTGAGATTTGCCGTCTTCTCATAGATCGCGATTTGATCCTCTAACTTGCGTAAGAATTTCACGTCTCGATCACCGCTAAAAGTCTTTTTGTCCAAAGACCAAATCTCGCCGCTCTTATCTCTGTCTATTAACTTCCTCTTGATTTGTTGAAGATACAGGAATTTCGCCTTCTCATCCGCAAGCGTACTCACGAAATCTGTGATCCGCTTCCAATCAAACAAGTTTCGCGGCGTTGCTTTCGGATCATCATCTTTTTCGAACCTAGGGTTTTCGTTGATTGGCTGATTGTTCCAATACTGCCTGGCAACCTTGTCTATCACTGCGGCAAGTGAAAGTGATGAATCCTTCTTGCCGGGGAAAAACCCAATATCTTGTCTGGGGACTTTTCTGACCGTCTCACGTTCTGAAGACTCGTCGTGCGGGAATATTTCGAGCTTCATGTCGTTCAACTTGGCAAGATGCTTTAGTTGATAAGAAAGCCCCACCATCTTGAGACTGGTTTTCAACATAGATTCTTCCTTAGCTAGAATTTGATTTGCAATCTTTTCAACGGCTTTGCGGTAGAAAGAATCGTCAGCCGCTGGTGGCGTATGTGACGTAGGGGCCATTTTGGGTAACTTGCCTATTAACTTCAGTGACAACTTTACCCAGGTATCCTTCTTTATATCATTTATCGATTTTTCGAGAACCAATTCAACTTCTCTACGCTTTTTCTCAAGCTCGAATCGAGCTGTCTCTTCGTTCAATTTTCTGAGTGAGCTGTTCGCTGCATTTTCCCAGATGGTCAATCCTCGCGGTCCCATATTACTCTCCTATTTAACTCAAACTGATTCGATTTACCGCCTCGCGTTTCTTTTCGTCGATTATATGTGCATATATTTGTGTTGTTTTAATACTCTTATGACCGAGCAGTTTCTGTAATGTGTACAGGTCGGTGCCTCCGTCAAGATGCAGGGTCGCATTCGTATGGCGGAAGCTATGGAACGTGATCTTTCTGTCGATCCCGGCCCTCGTTGTCCATTCATCGATAAAAGAACACTGCCAATAACGTAAATCCTTAAATACGGTTTCACCAGGGGAACCCGCAGAACCTAACCATTCCATCGCCTCAGCGGTAATAGGCAGGTTTTCCACATCCCCGGTCTTTTGTTGACGAAATCTTATGCTATAACCTCCGCCTTGATCATGCTGAATTTCATTCCATTTCAATTTCTCAATGTCCGAGTATCGCAATCCGGTAAAAACCGCAAAATATGCAGCACGGCGGAGGTCTTCGTAGCGGAAAGGCGTTTTCACAAGTTTTTGAACCTCTTCGAGAAGAAGAAATTCGCGCTGCGTATCAGTCTGTTTTATCGACTTCACGAGCCGTGCGTAATTCTCAGCTATCAGTTTATCGTCAAACGCCTGACGAACAGCTCCTTTGAACTTGTCGAAATACCGCGATGACGAGTTTTGCGAGAGCTGATTCTGTCTTAATAGAAAATCCCGGAAATCTCTGCAAAACTTCTCGTCGATGTCCCCGAATTTACATACTTCATTAGTGAATTTTTTGAGATATTTCAAAACCGACAACCAAGTTTCATGGTTGCTTTTCGAGCCTTGAAGTTTGCCGTCTGCGATCTTTTGGAAAAACTCAAGAAAGTCGCCCTTTCTGCTCCGGGTCGCAACAAATCCATAACTACCGGACTGTAATTCGAGTTGCCGCTTCGACTTAATGCTCTCGGCCAACATTCTCGTTTCTTTATTATGGTCGCGTTCAAGCTCGGTCTTCGGCTTGTCGTAAACATACAAGCGCAGGTGCTCCCGGCGGGTTTGTTTCTGAGTTTCCCGATTCACGATCGGCGGGTAGAAATCAAGGTATAGGCCATTCTTACCTTGGGTTAGCTTCTTCTCTCTCACGAAAACTTTGATCATCTCAACCTCTCTAATCAGTAAAGTAACGCGGGACTCTCATGCGAACATTCGTTCGATCTCTGACCGTTTAATGACAACTCTCTTACCAAGTTTCACCACTTTGAGACGGCTCTGCTTGATTGCTCGCCCGACAGTCCAACGGCTGACGCCTAACAATTTCGCAGCGTCGCTCACACTGAGAAACTCCTTTGCCTGAATCCTTGCGATTGGAACGGAGACGATGTCTGCGGTTTCCTTGTTGCTGAGTGCGATCTTTCCGTTTCTGGCCCTGAGTTTATAAGCCATTGACGCACATCGATGCTGGCAGTATTTCGTTACGCTTGTCCTTGCGGTGAAATCCTTGCCGCAATATTCGCAGATTCGACTAATCCGAATGTTAGAACTCATGTTGCTATGGGTCTGTCATTGTAGCTATGTGTAGCCATATGTAGCATAATTTCGCCAAACATTCCCAAATTTGTATCTCACAACACTAAAGATACAAGATAGATACAAATAAATGCAAATCAAATCGAAGAAACGACAACGATCGGTAAAATCAGACAAAAGACAAAGCCCTGTAAAAACAAGGCTATGTGTTGATTTCTTTGTTCGGTTGTATTTGTTTGTTATTGCTTCTTACTTTCCGATGCAAAATGTTGAAAATATGCGAGTTAGCATATCCTCGGTGGTGGTTTCGCCAGTGATCTCGCCAAGGTATCGAAGCGCGTTGTGCAGGCCGACAAGGGTGATCTCTTCGCTCATCTTACTGTTCATTTGTTCGAGCGATTGTTCGATCTCAGCCTTGGCTCGAGTCAGCAGATCATGGTGGCGTGCATCTGTGACGAGGAATCCGGCGGTTGAAACATCCTGTGGTGAAAACGGTCTGATAATGGCATCGCGCAGCTCATCAAGGCCCTCGCTGGTTTTGGCTGAGACCGGAACTATCTTTGGCCTCAGATAACCGAGCTTTGAGTGTTCTCCCGCGATTATCCTGTCAACGTCATACGACGGCACCTTGTCGATCTTGTTCAGGGCGACAAGGTAATTTAAGTCTTTCACACTGGCGAGAATTTCGTGGTCTTCCTCGGTTATTTCCTCTGAAGAATCAAGTATAACGATAACAATATCGGCGTCTGTCATTATCGCTTTCGAACGCTCAACACCGATGCTCTCGACTGTGTCGGTAGTTTCGCGTAAGCCGGCAGTGTCGATCAGCGAGATCGGAATATTGTTGATCGTAAATTGTTCGTGTATCTGATCGCGTGTCGTGCCTGCAATTTCAGTTACTATCGCCCGGTCGCTTCCTAGCAAAGCATTGAAAAGACTCGATTTACCGACATTAGGCCTGCCAGCCAGAACGACGCGAAGACCTTCACGAATGAGCCGTCCGGCTTGAAATGTCGAGGCCAATTTACCGGTTTCCAGGGCTATCTTGATTAGCTTTGTCTTTACGTTCTCGGCCTGCATTTCGGGCAGATCGTCTTCGACAAACTCCAGTGCTGATTCGAGCACAACGATCACATCCAAAAGATCGTCTTTTAGAGGCTGCAATTGGTTTGAAAATTCGCCGCGAAGCTGCCGAATAGCTTGCCGTGCCGACGCAGTTGTCTGCGCGTTGATCAGATCTCGTATTGCTTCGGCCTCGGCGAGGTCCATCCTGCCGTTCGCAAGTGCCCGAAGCGAAAATTCACCCGCGTCAGCCATTCGCGCGTCCAAATTCAGGCAAATATCGATCACCTGCCGCAGCAACACCGGCGAACCGTGACAGCTTATCTCGATTACATCTTCGCCTGTGAACGAATGCGGACCTCTGAAATAGGTAATTATTGCTTTGTCTTGTATCTCGCCGGTTGCAGGGTGGTGAAGCTGCGTTAGGTGAGCAGTGCGAGGTTTGGGATCAAAATTCTCATCTCCGGCCAGCCTTTTTGCTATGGCAAAAGCATCCTTGCCGCTCAAACGAATGACCCCAATGCCGCTGCGGCCAGTGGGAGTTGCAAGTGCGACAATAGTATCAGACATAGGCATTTATATTTAGGTTGATAATATGTCGAAAACAGAGATATTATCAACAGGCACTGTTGTTAGGCTTGCTTTTAGATGAGACCAAAACCCATTGTTCTTGCGTCACTCCTTGCGGTAGTACTTGTGATCACTTGCTGCACAGAGATGACTGAATCGACGCCGGCAAAATCAAAACCTTATTCGAATATGACACCCGATCCCGACGAATTCCCCATTAATGCGGTCGCTTTGAACCTGCCGCTTGTCGATCCCAGCATCGTCGTGTCCAAATCACGCCGCCGGCTAATGCTTTACTCGAGCGACAAACTGGTTCGGGTATATCGAATTGGCTTAGGAACTGACTCGGTTAACGATAAATTAATTGAAGGCGACAGACGCACCCCTGAAGGCGAGTTTTACATTTTCACAAAGAACGATCAGAGCTCATTCTTTCTATCATTAGGACTCAGTTATCCAAACATCGAAGACGCGGAGCGCGGCCTTAGTGAAGCCCTGATCACACAAGAGCAACACGATCAGATCGTTGACGCGATCAACCGTAAAGCTATGCCTCCGCAGAAAACAGCTCTTGGCGGCGAGGTCTATATTCACGGTAACGGCTCACAAAGTGATTGGACTTGGGGCTGCGTCGCGCTCGACGATAAAGATATTCGGGAATTGTTTGATGCGGTGGCTGTAAATACGAAAGTTATTATTGAGCACTGATCAGCTACTGGAGCCGAACCTGCAGCCGTCTTTCGCGCCCATCGCCCACGGACTCGGTGAAGAGATCGTTTTCTAGCTGCAGAGTCATATGGATGATGCGGCGTTCTGTAGAATTTAGAACGCCGAAAGTAAATGGACGGCCATTTTTTCGAACCTGTTCGGCAGCGAACCGCGCCATGGCATGGAGTTCGGCTTTCCGCGTCTGCCTGAAACCTTCCGCATCAACGATAAAGCGGTGTTCGCGGTCGAGTTGGCGGCCATAGATCTGAAAAAGCAAAACTTCGAAAGCGTCCAGCAATTCACCATTTTCAGCGAGCGCAAAATGAGCGTCCTCGCCGCTAAGATTGAGCATACAACCTTCGTCTGTCCATTCTGAGGAAACGGTAAGGTCAAACTTCAATTCCCTGACGAGTCCCGCGAGGAATTCTTTTGCGTTTTCACAAGTTTCGTTCATAGGTCGGAACGCGGGCAGCTTACCCGCAAGTCTAGATCACAGGCCGACAGCCTGCTTTCCGCTACGCCATTTTCGGCTTTACCTGCTTTGCATTTTTCGGCACGGAATCCACTATCTGAGCGGCTCCCGGCGGATCGTTGCCCTTATTCATCTTGTTGATGACCATTTGCTGAGCAAAGCTTACTATATTACCGAAAAACCAGTATAGCAAAAGTCCCGACGGCGCAGCCCACATGACCCAAAGCATCATCGCAGGCATAAAGTAGGTCATCATTTTTTGCTGCATCTGCTGCTCGGGCGTTACGGTCGCGGCCTGCGGCGTAAATTTCATCGACAAGATCATCGAGAGGGCAAAAGCAAATTCCAGCAAGTGCCACGGATCGGCAGCCGAAAGATCGGGCAGCCAGATAAAGCTAGCCTGTCGAACTTCCATCGAAACGGTCACAGCCGTGTAGAAAGCGATCAGCAAAGGGAACTGCAGCAGCATAGGAAGACAGCCGCCAATAGGCAGGGCATCCTTTGTCAGCTTTAGCTGCTCCATTTGGAGGGCACGCATGCGAGCATCGTCGTTGGGCACGCCTTTCTTTTGCATGTCCTTGATCTTGTCCTGTATCTCCTTCATTTTCGGAGCGTTCCCTGACGCTTTCTTAAATGATCTTGATTGTGACCAACGCAGCGGGAAAAGCAGCGAATAGAACAGGAAAGTAAAGACGATGATAGCGACGCCGTAATTGTGCGTCAGAGCGTTAAAAAAGTTCAGCGAGTAGAGAATAAGGATCGCGACCGGCTTAGTCATCCAGCGAAGCCACCAGTAGCTGCTGAAATTGATGAGATTTGTCAGATCCAGCGAACGTCCGGCGCTTTTGCTAAGGTCGCCGCTCAGCGAATTAAGCAGGAAGTAATCCTTTGTGCCGGTAAAGACCTTGGTCACAGATCCGTCGGCAGTGATCGGCAGATATACGGTCACGAGATGCCGCGTTTCCTGCGTCGTCGGGCTTCGCGTTATCCACTGAAAGATGCTGTTGAAGAAAGGCTCGGTTTGAACGTCGTACTTGAAGGCGCGATATTCAACACTTTGTACCTGTGCGGACGGGATCGCCGCCATTGCAAAATACGCGTCGCCTACACCGGCCCAATCGACTCTGCCGTTGTCGGTTAGAGTGGCTTGATTGTTGGCGTCGAAAGTAAAAGCATAATTGCCCTGATGGCGCTTTATGTCGCCGTCAACGCCTGCAACCGCTTCGGATTCGATGTGATAAAAATTGTGATGATTAATGGCGTGATCGCCAATACTCGCACCTATTGCGAGCTTTGTATTTGGCACAGGCTGGCCGTTCAGCAGAACTGTTACAGCGAGGTCGCTGAGGTAGCTGTTCGCCGTAAAGGTGAATTTCTTTCGGACCTCGAGAGGCTGAGTTACGCCGCGGAGCATGACGTCGCTCTTCATAACGAACTCAAGCGAGCGATTTTCAGCACTGTTTAACGAGACCAAGTCCGCGTCCGCGCCACTCACATCAAAAATGCCTTCGTTTATCATCACATCGAGGGCGCTGTCACCAGTGACGATGCGAAAGGGAATGTCACGCGGCGATTGCTCAAGGGCCTTGGTCGAAATGAGTTGAAGCGGCTTTTCGTTAGCGGCGTTAGAGCCGTCTGCAAAGACAGGGAAGTCGGCCTTTGGTGAGATATTACTTTTAATTATCCAGCTCGTAGCCAAGCCGCCCTTGGAATCGAGCTTTACTTCATAAAGCGGCGAACTGAGCGTTATCTCCCGACGCGTTGCGTTGGATACAGGCATCGAACCGACTTCATTGATGTCCGGTGTGTTCGCGGGTGCAGCAGGCGAAGCGGTTGTCGGCGGAGCTGCGGTATTCGCGGCTATGTTCGCGTTTTCGGTTTCGACGGGTTTCTTTGTCGGAAAAAGATACGACCAGCCGAACAGAACCACCATCGACAAAACTGCCGCGATCAGAAAACGACTTTGATTACTTTGATTATTACTATCTTCCACAAATTCATTCCGCGATCCGGGATCATTTCACCGGATCATGCCCACCCTTGCAAAACGGCTGACATCGTAAGATACGCATTATACCGAGCCATGTTCCGCGAACGGCTCCGTATTTCTCGACCGCTTCGCGTGCATATTCCGAACATGTCGGCTCAAACCGGCACGCCGGCGGAAAAAAAGGCGAGAGAAACGTCTTATAAATGCCCAAAAGATCTAAGACCAAAAACTTCATCGCTTTAAAGCAATTTACCACAGAGGGCACAGAGTTCACTGAGGAGAAAAAAGAACCGCAAAGGCTTAATCTTTCTCTGTGTCTCTCTGTGTTCTCTGTGGTAAATGATCTTCGCCGGTTGCTATTCGAGATGTTATCTCTCGAAATTCGGCAAGCGGCTTTTCGAGCTTTACCTTTAGAATGCTTCGCCGGGCATTCAAAACCCAATCATATCTAACCGCTACGGCGTCAAGCTCAACACGGCTCAGCCTGAAAGTTTCTCGCAGAAGCCGCTTGGCTCGATTGCGATCGTGAGCCTTGCCGATCGCCTTTTTCGTCGCCGTTATGCCGACACGGTGAATTTCCAGTTCTGAGGGCAAAATGAAAACCGTCATAAAACGGCCTTCGAAACGCTTTCCATGCTCGTAAACCCGAAGAAAATCGGCGCGCTTTAAAAGCCGCGCTTCCTTCGGCAAGCGAAAGCCTAATAATGATGGACGGTTAATCTCTTGCGTCCTTTCGCGCGGCGGCGTTTGAGCACGGCGCGGCCGTTCTTGGTCGCCATCCTTGCCCGAAAGCCGTGCTTTTTCGCGCGGCGGCGGTTGTTTGGTTGATATGTTCTCTTCGGCATAGTTGCTCTCCATTAAATCTCACTCGAAAGTGAAAACCTTGAGTTTACGCGCGTATAGTGGCTGTTGTCAAAGCAGATTTACCACAGAGGTCACAGAGAACACTGAAGATCTATTCTTTACTCTGGCACTCTGTGCTCACTGTGGTGCGAATTCTTCTAACAGCTTCGACATAAAGCTTATGTTCCTGCTCCAATATACGCGCTGACAGCATTTCAACCGTGTCATCATCATACCGCTCCACTTCACATTGCAATATAGTTGGCCCGTGATCGAGCAGTTCATCAACATAATGCACAGTGCAGCCTGTAACTTTAACGCCTGCTTCAAAAGCTTGTTTCTGAGCATCGAGTCCAGGAAACTCAGGCAATAAACTAGGGTGAATATTAATGATCTTGTTTGGGAAGGCTCGAACAAAGTCTGCCGAAAGCAGCCTCATATAGCCCGCAAGACAAACCAGTTCGACGCCGCGTTTATTTAATTCGGCGATGATCGCAGCATCATGCTCATCGCGCGTTCTGCCGTTTCGTTCGATGACGACGGTCTCAACACCGCGTTCACTGGCCTTTTCGAGTCCTGCCGCATCAGCTTTGTTGCTGATAACGACCGAAACTTGCGAATCAGATATCTTGCCGCTTTGCACCGCGTCAACGAGAGCGACCATATTCGACCCACGGCCAGAGATGAGAATTCCGATATTCATTTCTAACCGATATTCTTTACCGCATCTCGAAGTTTTATCAAGCGTTCTCTACCTCGTTTCATCAATGAATGATCGAAGTATTCGTCAGTACGCTCAACTAAACCGAGATATTCGAGCAGCAAGGCAAACTGTTCATCGTTGAAAAGGCTGAGCTTGAACTTCCACCAGTTACCATGGCCCTCGTCTTTATCAGCGAGATCGTCTGGTAATAAAGAATAAGCCGTAAACTCGCTAACCATATCTTCACCGTCCCAATTTTCGACTGAATGAATTAAATAGGCTGGAATGAAGGCATGAAATGCCTCGGCAGAAAAAAGTGGGAGATTTGAATAATTATCCTTTAAGAGAGTATAAGGTATGTCTCGCCAAGACAATCCCTCGAACGCCTGCTGCAACTCCAAACACTCTTCGCACTGATGGTTGATCAAGTGGGCGTTCGGCGCGGGTACGTCGGCAAACGCGGTAACGATTTGTTTGCGAAACTCCGTAATGAATTGTGGGTCAATCAGCTGATCCATTGATGGTCACTTGATCTCCTCCGCTCCCAACGGTGCCAATTTGTAACAGATTCGAAGCACTCCGCATCAATGCCTGACTGTCGTCGTCTGTACAAACCACGACCATCCCAATTCCCATATTGAACGTACGGAACATCTCGTTATGTGAAACATTTCCAAGCTGCTGCATCATGCCGAAGATGGGTGGTTCGGGCCATGTGCCGCGGTCTATTTCTACTGAAACGCCTTCGGGAAGAATGCGCGGGATGTTTTCTAGAAAACCGCCGCCGGTAATGTGTGCGAGGCCTTTGATAACGCCGCTGTCGAGAAGCGGGCCAAGTTGTGGCAGGAAACTTTGATGCGTCGCTAGCAAAGCCTCGCCTACGGTTGTTCCGAGGTCTTCGATGTATGAATCGACAGAATAACCACCAACTTCAAAGAACAACTTACGGGCGAGCGAATAGCCGTTTGTCTGCAAACCATTTGAAGGCAGGCCAAGAACAACATCACCCGGAGCGATCGATTTGCCGTCGATCACTTTTGCCTTATCGACAACGCCGACAATAAATCCTGCAAGATCGTATTCGCCGTCGGCATACATCGAGGGCATCTCCGCAGTTTCGCCGCCGAGCAGGACGCAGCCGTTTTCGCGACAGGCTCGTGCCATACCTTCCACGACCGAAGCTGTTACATCGGGCTCAAGTTTTCCGGTCGCAAAGTAATCAAGAAAGAACAAAGGCCTCGCGCCCTGCACCAAAATGTCATTTACACAATGATTTACAAGATCGGCTCCGACCGTGTTGTGAATTCCGGTCTCAAAAGCGAGCTTGAGCTTTGTCCCGACGCCGTCCGCCGAAGCGACCAGAATCGGCTCGGCCATCTGTGGAAAAGCTGCGGAAAACATACCGCCAAAACTGCCGATCTCGGTCAGCGTCCGTTCATTGAACGTGCTGCGCGCCATATCGCGGATCTTCGCGACGGCAAGATTTGCTTTATCGATCGAAACACCGGCATCAGCATATGAAATAGGTTTGTTCATAACGGAAAAACCGAATTATATCGCTTTCGCAAACGAAACTCATTGACCAAACGGCGTTTGACAGTTTAGCATTCATAGTAGGACAAAGCTGCCAGGTTTGTCCGCTGTATAGGTCCAAGCAAATACTACCAAGCTACAATTGTCATCAACCTACCTATGAGTTTTACATTGACCGATCTCGGCAGCGAGAGTTTTGAATTTAATGCAAACGTGTGGAACTGGAAAGCCACACTCGAGATCATCCGCAGCCTCGACATTATCGGCGAAGGAGCGATGCGGCAGATGAATTACAACGCGACCGGCGTTAAGATCTCAATGGAAGACGCACACGCGATCGGCACACGCATTCAAACCGACTTCCTGCCAAAGCTCGCGCCGGACAAGCGCATCTACTCCGATCTGAGCATCACCGACGAACCCGACGATATGACGCTTCACCGCGACGGCGACGAACAATGGAAAAACTACAGCGTCACGCACGACTGGCTAAAGGAATTTGCCGAATTCTGCCTCAAATCGAAAGGTTTTCAAATATTCTGAGCTGTAAATCTCATCTCACATCAACGCGTTTAACGCCTTCGATCTCCAAAACCAAATTTGCACCATAGGCTTTGGCAGGTGTCTGATATCCGGCCGTAAAATTTCCGTCAAGGATTTTCTGTGCAATATTTAGTGCGGCGAGGGCCGTAAGCGTATAACCTTCAGGGCCTTGCAGACGAGATTCGACAAGGTTTCCATCATCATCTGAAGCCTCGCCCCACAGGAGCGTTTTTCCATTAAAGCGCTCCTCGTCACTTGGTCCGCCAGCCGGGATCTTACTTTGCAGATATCTCTGAAAAGGGCCGGTTGCGAGCAGCCAACCGAGATAACGGCTCAGCTTTAACATTTTAAGATTCGAGGGCGGAACAACGGTAAAGACCTCGATATTCGGTATGCCGGTCGAATAATAGGCTGTCGCAACATCGCCCCACGGTATCGTTACACCCGTTTTCTTGACCTCTCCGAAGTCGATCTTGCGGGTTTTCCACGCAGCCGGAACACTCGTGATCATTCCGTCCTTTCGAATAGCACCGCCTTTACCGACGTTCATTGTCATGGTCGCCTGCGTTCCATGCGAAAGGCGGCCAATACCATAGAATGCGAGCGAGAGATGAGTCGCCGACGGTAAACGATCTTTCAAATGACGTGCAAGGCAATCGCTTGGAACCACGTCAAAACCAACGCCGGGCATCAGCATCACGCCTGCTTCCTGAGCCATTTTATCCGTTGCGGCACAAGTTTCGAAAACAGCTATCTCGCCGGTGATATCGGTGTAATGTTTTTTGTTTCTCAAACAGGCCTCGACCATAGGACGCGACGTAAGCGAAAACGGCCCGGCGCAATGCAAGACCATTTCAACTTCCTGCAATGCAGCGTTGAGCTTGGCGGTATCGTCTAGTGCGAAGATCCGATATTCAAAACCATATTTGCCAGCGAGTTCGGCGATCTTTGTTTTGTTGCGACCGGCCAGGATCGGCTTCATGCCCCGCTCGGCCGCAAAACGTGTGATCAATTCACCTGTGTATCCGTTGGCGCCGTAGATAAGGAAACTATTTGTCATAAATTATCGCCTGTTGAATTCAGCGTGATTCGAGTATTCGGCGGATCAGCATGATCTGGCCGAGGTGATATGCGTTGTGGTCGGCGACAAGCAAAGCCTCTCGAAGCAGCGTCTGGCCAGTGCCGTGTGGGAACTTTGCAAAAAGATCGATCCTATTATTTGAGACTAGATCTCGTATCGTCTGCAGATCCTTGATCACCTGTTTGACCGACCGCTTCCAGTCGCTGGCACTTGCGGTTGAGTGGTTCCAGTATCCATCGGGAAACTCAGGTGAGACATGTTCGGCATCGCGGCTAAATTCAAGGATGTCCGATTGTGCAAGACGAATGTGTTCCAACAATTCCCACGCCGTGTGCGGCGAATGTTTGATCCGCGTATTGATCTCATTTATCGGAAAATCCTTTAACGCCGTGGCGAGATCAATGTGGGCAGATCTGCCGTCCAAAAGTTCGATAACGTGTTCGCGAAGTTCTTTCTGATCGTCCATAGCTTCTCAAAAGATCTTAAGCTTCAATTTTTGTGTTGCCTTAAGCTTATCCAAAAAATCCCCGCGGTCTATCTCTTTTGCGCCGAGCGCTTCCAGATGCGGTGTCATTACTTGCGAATCAAGCCATGTCGCACCGCGCGATCGTAAATGTTCGATCAGGAACAAAAGCGCAAGTTTCGAAGCATTGGGCACCTTGTAAAACATACTCTCGCCGCAGAAAACACCGCCCGCATCTATCCCATATAGGCCGCCAACTAACTTGCCGTCAGCCCAAACCTCGACGCTATGAGCCATACCTTCGTCGTGAAGCTGAGTAAAAACCTTTTCAAATTCCGTTGTTATCCAGGTGCCCCGCTGGCCCGGCCGAAATGCGAGCGAGCATTCGCGGATAACGGCGCGAAAATCTTTGTCGATCGTAAAGGTCAGGCTGTTTTTTCGGCGGGAGCGCTCAAGGCTGCGCGGGATATTGAGATCTGCGAATTCTAATATCGCGCGCTGCTCGGGACAATGCCAGGGCAGAGGAATTCCTTCAGTGTACCAGGGGAAAATACCGCTTAGGTAAGCCTCGCGCACGTTCTCGACCGTCAACTTCGTGCCGAATGCGACTACGTCGTGCGAGCGGAAAAGATAGTCACCGATCGAGACCCACTCGGGGTATCTATAGGTTCGCGGATCAGGAAAAGCGGTCATAAATCATTTTTACCACAGAGGACACAGAGGAAATAAATCATATTCTCCGTGCTCTCTGTGGTGAATATTCCTAAACCATCTTCAGCTTCCACATTCCGCGTCTGAAAAGCAGGCCGCTTGCGACCGCCAGAAGTGAGAATGCAAGAGTGATCGCCCAAAACACACCGTCAGGGCCCATTTCAAATCGATACGCAAGCGTATAAGCGAGCGGTATCTCAAAGATCCAAAAGACCAACAGGTTAAGGTATGTCGGCGTCCACGTGTCGCCGGCACCGTTGAATGCCGTTTCGAGCACCATGCCCAAGCCATAGAATGCAAATCCATACGCAATGATGTGCAATGCCGACGTTCCGTATCGCAAGACCTCGACTTCGTGTGTAAAAATGCCGATGATCTGATTTGAAAAGAATAAAAAGACCAAGCCGATGCCAAAATAAACTGCAGCATTGAACCAGGCCGCTTTCCAAACCGCGGCCTCGGCTCGTTCGGGTTTCCCGGCGCCTAAGTTTTGCCCGACCATCGTTGCCGCAGCATTACTCAACCCGAGTGCCGGTAGTAATGCGAACATTACGACTCGCAACGCGATCACATATCCCGCAATTGCCACTTCACCAAAGCCCGCCATGATCGGCATCAGCGCTGTCCAACTCGCCGTTGCGATCAAAAGTTGGAAAACGCCGGTCGATGACAACTTAACAAGCTTCCAAAGCAGTGTTGGATCAAACCGCCAGCTTTCGCGATCGACATGAATACGTCCGCCCGCCCGCATCAAGTGCCACGCCGCAAACAGCACGCCGATGCCGCGTCCGATGGTCGTTCCGACGGCTGCACCGGTCACGCCGAGCTCGGGAAAGAACGCGATACCGAAGATAAAGCACGGCGAAAGTATCATATTTAAACCATTAGCCAGGATCAGCACGCGCATTGCGATCGCTGCGTCGCCGGCTCCGCGAAAGATCGCATTGAGCAGAAAGATGAAAACGACGACCGCGTTACCGCCGAGCATTATTCGCATAAAGCGAGAGCCTTCATCGATAATATGCGACTTTGCGCCGAGAACGACGAGAATTTGGGGTGCAAAAATAATACCTATCGCGCTGATGATCGCGCACACGATCACGCCGAGATAAATAACATGAGCAGCCGACTTTGCCGCTCCGGCTTCGTCTTTTTCACCGGTCCGACGCGCAACGGTTGCGGTCGCTCCTATCGCGAGGCCGAAAGCGACAGCGTAGATGAGTGCCATGACCGATTCGGTCAGTCCGACGATCGCGATCGCATCGGCACCGAGCTTGGCGACAAAAAAGATATCGACGACCGCGAAAAGGCTTTCCATGCTCATTTCGAGGATCATCGGCACGGCCAGCAAAAAGATCGCCAGCCCGATCGGCCCTGTCGTAAAATCGCGATTCGAGCCGCGCATCGCCTCACGCAACACGGCCCAAAATGAATTATTCACGGCCTCCGCATGAGGCATCTGAGTATCAACAGACATTATTTTTACCTAAATTATAGAACGAAAAAGCGCGTGAGAAACGCCCGAAAAGTCACGGCTTTGTGTATGCAATACGCAAAACTGAACGCTAATGTTGAAGATAATTTATCGGATGGCGAGCTTCATAGTTTTTTGAATATAACACAGCACTATCTCAATATGAAGTCTTGAATTAAGGCGTTTTCAAAACTATAATTCCCTCGCGTCAGGAAAGTGAATTTATGAATGTTGAATCGAGGCGAAATTTTCTTAAGGGCTTAGGGACTATTTCGGCATTGTTTGTTGCGAGCCGGAGCGGCATGACCTCTTTTGCGGCAGATGAAGCGGTGCCATTCGAATATCTCATCGTTGGCGATTCGCTGATCTGGGGCCAGGGTTTGGAGGAAAAGGACAAATTCTATACACACATCGCAGAATGGCTTAGAAGTGAGGCCTTTGGCAGACGCCGCGAGGTAAACCTCAAGGTAAAAGCCCACTCCGGTTCAACGCTCAAATTTCACCCTGATGAAGCCGAAAAATACAAGAATAATGGCTGTGACGAGACGTACTATCACAAACCTGAGGTCAATGTCGGCTTTCCAAGTTGCTGGAAGCAGATCGAGGTCGCCGCAGATGAATACCGCGAGGCCGGAAAAAGCGGTGCCGATCTGATAATGATCTGCAGCGGAATCACCGATATCACGACGTCCCGCGTGTATGATCCGAAGGGCGACGACGATGCGCTCCGTGCCGAGATCAAGCGATACTGTTTTGATGATATGTACGACGTGCTCGATCACGCTGCCGCCAAAAACCCGAACGCCGTAATTGCCGTGATCGGTTATTACCAGGCCATAAGCTCAAAGACCTCGAGCGCCAAGATACTCAACGCCTGGCTCGAAGCCCTCAGCTTCCCGCGGCCGCTGAAGATATTTGCCAATAACCCTATCGTGCGGCCGATGTACTTTAACAAGCTCAAGGAACGCGCCGTCGTGAGAGCAAGGATATGGAGGGACGAGTCGACCAGGAACTTCAAAGACGCCGTTGAGAAGCTGAATCAGAAATACGGCTCACAGCGTGCGATCATGGTCGAGTCGCCTCTTACCGAAGACGATGCCGCTGAGGCACCTAAAACCAAGTTGTTCAGAATGGGCAAGGGCGGTGTCACAAAGGACGCAATGGCACGCGAACGCATCAAGGACTGTAACGATTCGCTGCCCGTACTAAAACGCACGACCGGAATAGAATATCCCGTCCGGCTTTGTGAGATCGCGGCTGTCGGCCATCCAGATCCGTCCGGTGCACGAGCCTATGCCGAAGCGATAAAGAATGCGTTGAAACCAATGCTGAACCGTTCGAGATCTTGACCCTTGGTTTTGTTAGGGTCCTACTCTGAAACCGCAAAAAAGCGGCGAGTCACATCCTTTTTCCGATAAAAAAGCTCTATTTGTCCGTCAGTTATGCTCACTCGCGGCTCGCCCTCGTTGAACATTATTCGCTCGAACGTCAACGGTGAAATAGAACCTGACGATCCGACCGCCGTGAATCTCAGATTCAACAGCAAGCCGTTCTCATCGATCGGGAAAGCGCCGTAGACCGCGACTTTCAGAAGTCCGGGTTGAGATGTGTTGGAGACAACCGAAAGCCTATGGCTAACACTTCCTGCCAGATCTACGGGCTCGGCCTGAGGCTGGATCACCGCAGGATCGTATCGAAGGTCAAACTCATAGGAAATGATGCCTTTATTAGCCGCTCCCTGAATGCTGACA
>CAZGSC010000071.1:0-16616 GCA_964528325.1 uncultured Chloracidobacterium sp.
CGGCGAGCGACAGGCTTTTGTCGCTGCGGTGGATGACGCCGACTGAACGAACCCAGTATTTTTCGGCCAATTGAATGACAGCGAGAGTACCCGCTTTTTTTGCTTCGCTTACCGCCGGTTCGGGAACGATCGCGAGTCCGAAACCTACCTCGACGGCCCGCTTGATCGTTTCAATATTGTCGAATTCGGCTATTTTTTTCACTTCGACGCCATTCGCTTTGAATATTTTGTCCATAGCTTTGCGGGTTGGAACGTCGCGCTCGAAAAGGACAAAATCCTCACCGTCCAGGTCGGACATCTTCACTTTTTTTCTATCGGCAAATTTGTGATCAAGCGGCGCTATCAGGACCAGACGATTTTCTGGCATCGGCGTAATGGTCAGGCCGCGTCGCGGTTCGGGAAAGGCAAGCACGCCGAGTTCGACCGAACCGTTTAGCACGTCGCGAACAACACGCGTCGTTCGCGAATACTCCATATCGATCTTCGCAGCGGGAAATTTTGTCATAAATTCGCGGACCTTTGACGGTAGTTCGTGGAGGCCGACGCTGTAAACTGTTGCGACCTTGACTGAGCCGCCGATCTTGCCGACAACGCCGCGGAGATTTTCTTCGAGCTGATCAAATGCGGCCAGAACATTCTTTGATTCGCGATAAAATACTTCGCCCGCGGGAGTCAGTTTTACTTCACGGCGGCCGCGAATGCGCTCAAGCAGCCGGCGCCTGAATTTGTCCTCGAGAGCACGTATCTGCTGGCTAACCGCCGACTGCGTAATAAAATTACGCTCGGCGGCGAGTGAAAAACTTTCGAGATCGACGAGGTCGCAAAATACTTTTAGGGTTTCGATATGCATGTTGTCTGATAAGTAATTCTATTTAATCACGGCAATATTTTTCATTTTATCTTATCTTATAAATAGGCATATCATAAAAAGCACGGTAAACTTTGCCGATTTTTTAGTTTATAATTAGAATTCAGAAATTCAACGAATCAGTGTTTTAGAGTGAATTGGCCCTTTTAGGATGGCGATAAAATTCTCCAATACCTTTCTTTTGCGGAAACTGCACCAGATTACCGGCATTGTGCCGCTGGGAATGTTTTTCTTTGTACACATGTTCACGAATTCGACCGCGATGAACGGTGCAAAGGTTTTTAACGAGCATGTGCAGACCATTCACGATATGCCTTATCTGCTGTTTATTGAGATCTTTGGCATTTTTCTGCCGCTGATCTTCCATTCGGTTTACGGCATAATGATCTCGGCAGAGGCAAAGCCGAATTTGCTCAATTATGGCTACGGCCGCAACTGGTTTTACGTTTTTCAGAGGGCGACCGGAATATTTTTGTTCTTCTTTATCCTATTTCACATTCTGAATTTCCGCTTTGGCGTGATTCCCGGGTTAAATATGGTGCCAGTTGCAGGCAACGCTGACAAGGCGTATTCGATCGTCGCGGGCGAATTTCAGATCACTTGGGTAATGGCGATCTACATTGCGGGCATTTTGGCGACGGCATGGCATCTGGCATATGGATTTTTCTTGTTCGCGGTAGATTGGGGCATTGTGATAGGCGAAAAGGCGCAAAAGGCCGTGCTTTATGGCTGTATTGGTTTAGCAATATTCCTCGGGATGATCGGCATCAATGCGGCGTTCGCATTTGTAAAGCCGTGCGGCCTAATGCCGACCGTTTTGTGTGAAGAATCTCCGAAAACGGCTCCGAACGTGCCGACGAGATTTTAGGCGGAGTTCTGATTTTATGGCATCAAGCGCATTAAAAATTGCGATAATCGGCGGCGGGCTTGCGGGCCTTGCTGCGGCGATGAAGATCGCTGAGGCTGGGCACGACGTCGATCTCATCTCGGTCGTGCCGGTCAAGCGTTCGCACTCCGTCTGCGCTCAGGGCGGCATCAACGGTGCGGTCAACACTAAAGGCGAAGGCGATTCGCCGGCCAAGCATCTCGATGACACGGTATATGGCGGTGATTTTCTCGCCAATCAACCGCCGGTAAAGCGGATGTGCGACATGGCTCCGGCGATCATCAATCTGTTCGACCGGATGGGCGTTCCGTTTTCACGAACGAAGGAAGGCCTGATGGACTTTCGGCGCTTTGGCGGAACGCTTCATCATCGGACGGCATTTTCCGGTGCTTCGACAGGTCAACAGCTTTTATATGCTCTCGATGAGCAAGTTCGTCGTTGGGAAACAGCCGGGAAAGTAACAAAATACGAAGGTTGGGAAATGCTTTCGCTCGTGCTCGATGATCATCAGGTTTGCCGCGGCCTTGTTGCGATGAACCTGCAGACGCTCGAATTGAAATCGTTTGTGGCTGATGCAGTTATCATGGCGACCGGCGGCCCGGGCCTGATATTTGGCAAATCGACAAATTCGATGACCTGCACTGGCAGCGCGACATCTGTTTGCTATCAGCAGGGTGCACGATATGCTAATGGTGAGTTTATTCAAGTTCATCCGACCTCTATTCCGGGTGAAGATAAACTGAGATTGATGTCCGAGTCGGCTCGCGGTGAAGGCGGACGCGTATGGGTGCCGAAAGCCGACGGTGACGCACGCTCACCACGTGACATTCCCGAAAGCGAGCGTTGGTATTTTCTCGAAGAAAAATATCCGGCGTACGGCAACCTTGTCCCGCGCGACATCGCGACGCGTGAGATATTTCAGGTTTGTCTCGAAGGTCATGGTGTCGCTGGCGAAAATCAGGTCTATCTCGACCTCACGCATATTCCGGCTGATGTTCTGACCGAGCGTTTGGGAGCGATTCTCGAGATTTATGAGATGTTCGTTGGTGACGACCCGCGATTTGTTCCGATGCGGATCTTTCCGGGCGTGCATTATTCAATGGGCGGACTTTGGGTCGATTTTGAACAACGGACAAATATTCCCGGATTGTTTGCTGCAGGCGAATGTGACTATTCGATCCACGGTGCAAATCGTCTCGGAGCCAACTCGCTTGTTTCATGTGTTTATGGTGGTTTTACAGCGGCTCCGTCAGCGATCGAATATGCAAAAAATGTCGAGCGCGGCTCAACTGAAACAAATGGCATTCACACTGCGGAACTCAAACGCCAACAGGAATTGAACGACGCTATCGTCAAGAGCGAAGGCGGTGAAAATCAATACAAACTTCACGAAGAACTCGGCAAGGTGATGACCGATAATGTTACGGTGGTTCGATACAACGACCGTTTGCAGGCGACCGACGACAAGATACGCGAACTGCAGGAACGATTTGGCAAGATATCGATCAACGACTCGAACCTCTGGGCTACGCAGGCGATCCCGCATGCCCGCCAGTTAAATAATATGCTCGAACTCGCTCGCGTAATTACGCTGGGTGCGTTGAATCGTGACGAATCGCGCGGAGCACATTACAAACCGGATTTTCCGGAGCGCGATGATGAGAATTTTATGAAAACGACGATCGCCGAATATTCTAGCGAGGCTCCGGTGCTGTCCTACGAGCCGGTCGATGTTTCGCTGGTCGAGCCGAGAAAGCGTGATTATTCGAAAGGAAAGAAATGACGACGACTGCACACATAGAAAAAAGGCGTCTCGAAAACCCGCCTGCCAAGATCAAGTTCAAGATACAGCGGCGTGAGAGGGAAGGTGCGACGGCTCATTTTGAGACTTTTGAGCTTCAATACCGCCGCAACCTGAACGTTATTTCGGCGTTGATGGAAATTCGCAAGAATCCAGTCACGGTTGAAGGCAGGCAGACGACTCCGCCGGTTTGGGATATGTCGTGTCTCGAACAGGTTTGCGGTATCTGCACGATGGTGATAGACGGCAAAGTACGTCAATCTTGTTCGGCACTGATCGACGATCTGTTGCTTGCGTCGAATTCTGACACCGTTACGCTCGAGCCGATGTCAAAATTCCCGAACGTCCGCGATCTTAAAGTTGACCGCTCAAAGATGTTCGAGCATCTGAAGCAAGTCAATGCCTGGATCGAACTTGACGGCACATATGACCTTGGCCCGGGACCGCACATTCCTAACGAGACCGCACAGGAGCGTTATGCTTTTTCTCGCTGTATGACTTGCGGCTGCTGTCTGGAAGCGTGTCCGCAATACGGTGACGACAATTACATCGGCCCGCAAGCGATCGCACAGGCGCGGCTGTTCAACATGCATCCGGTCGGCAAGATCGAAATGGACGAACGCCTAAACGGCCTGATGGGTGAGGATGGGATCACCAACTGCGGCAACGCGCAAAATTGCATTAAGGTTTGCCCGATGAATATTCCGCTTACAAAAGCTATCTACGAAACAAACCGCGATATTACTGTAAATGCAGTTTTTGGCTGGTTGAAGAAATAAGAACTTACGGCTTTAAGACAGTTGACTGAGCGGCGCCGAGTTCCTCGAGGTGTTTTACGATCTTGTCGATCAGCCAGTTAGGCGTTGACGCACCGGCGGTAACGCCGACTTTTTCGGCACCCGCTAGGTCAGCATCATTTATCTCCTCTTCAGTTTCTATCAAAAAACTTTTTTCACATTGCTCTTTGCAAACTGCCAGCAGCTTGATGCTGTTCGACGAGTGACGGCCTCCGATAATGTAGAACACGTCAACCATACCGGCAAGTGCACGAGCGGCTTCTTGGCGATCACGTGTGGCTGAGCAGATCGTGTTGACGATCTGCACTTCGTCGTCGGTCTTTTGTTTGATCGCCTCGGCTGTATCAAAAAACGTTTTCGCCTTGATCGTGGTTTGCGAGACGACGAGAGGTCTTCTCAGTCGCGGCAGATCAGCAACCTCTGTTTCATCGCGAATGACGAAAGCATGATCGGGAGCATAGCCTTTGACGCCGATCATTTCGGGGTGATCGGGGCTGCCGACAACGATAACGTGGCGATCTTGTTCAGCGGCGCGGGCGGCGAGTTTTTGCACGCGTGTCACAAAGGGACAAGTCGCATCGACGACCTTTGTAGCTTTTTCTTCCAGTTCTCTCTGCACCTGCGGCGTTACACCATGAGCACGAATAACCGCGGTTTCGCCGCGGCCGATCTGGACCGGCTCGCTGATTGCGGTCACGCCTTCGTGAGCAAGTCGCTGCATCTCCTGTTTGTTATGGATCAGCGGACCGAGGCTGCGAACCGTTTCGCCGTCGGCAAGGGCGTCCTCGACCATCTCGACAGCGCGTTCGACGCCAAAACAAAACCCGTATTCATCTGCCAGAAGTACCTTCATTTTTGTAACCTTTACGCCTTTAATTGCGTAAAATCCGATATAATTCTAACAAATGACTGACAGAAACGAAACTCCCTCACATTTGTGCAAGTTTTTGAACGAAGATCATTTTCAGGAGCTCTACGAGACATTTATCGAAGCTTTCTCTGATTACGTTATTCCTTTCGCCCTGACGGAAACACAGTTTCGCAATCATATTAACTTGAACGCCGTTGATATGGAACGAACGGTCGGGTGCTTTGAAAATAAAAGGCTTATCGGGTTTTCGCTTAACGGTTTTGGCGAATGGGATGGAAAGCCGACAGTGTATGATGCCGGCACCGGAGTCGTCCCGGACCGCAGACGGCAGGGCGTGAGCGAGGCAATGTTCGAGATCATGATCCCGAGATTTAGGTCTGAGGGGATCGAACAATTGTTGCTCGAAGTGATCACGACGAATGTTGCGGCCATTAGCCTATATAAGAAATTAGGGTTTTGTGAAGTTCGCGAGATAGCCCTGCTGCAATGTGACGAACCGCTCCCAGCATCTCCCGACGTGCTTCACAACATAGCGATCTATGACATTGATAACCCGGATTGGAACCTGCTTACTGCTTTTTGGGACGGCACGACGTCTTGGCAAAACTCGGTTGCGGCGGTTGATCGAAGCCGTAAGAATAAGCGAATACTTGGCGCATACTCGGAAGGGAATTGTGTCGGTTATATCGTTTTTTCTTCCAAATTCGGTAGGGTCGCTCAGCTTGCTGTCGACAAGAACTATCGAAATCGCGGCATTGCAACGGCTTTAATGCGGGCGATGCAAACCGAGACTGCTGAAGGTTTTTCTCTGCAGATCATCAATATCGATAAGTCACTTGAAGGCACAACTGAGTTTTTCGCACGACGCGGATTCTACGAAGTGCTAAATCAGTTTGAGATGGTAATGCCGGTCCGCTAAGAGATCAGCCACCAGACCTTACGGCTATATTTGTGTGAACTGGCTGCACTCCCGTCAAAGCCATTAGTCCCATTCTCGTAAAGTTTATCGATTCTCCCAAGATCCTTACCGCCTCGGCTGGTGCATGAAAGCCCATGGAGTTTTCCGCCTCGACAAAGTCCAAGTAAAACTGGGCTTTTCGCTGATAATCGCGAGCAGCTGCAAGTTCCTCATCCGAACGGCCCGCGTCTTTTGCGGCCTGGATCCCATTAATAAGATCGACGAGTGCATCCATCGCGAGATTTCTCATATCAAAGGTTCGGGTCTGAATGGTTTCTGCCCGGAATTTCAACTCAGCTTCGTCCGCCTTGTGACAGGTTTGACATGATTCGTTGATGTGAAGCAGCGGGCTTCGTACATGGTGGTCGCTGATCTTCATCGCGCCCTCACGCTTATACGGCATATGACAGTCAGCACATGCAACGCCTGCCCGAGCATGGATACCCTGATTGTACATTTCAAATTCCGGATGCTGCGCCTTGAGGACTTCGGCACCAGTTTGCTTGTGCGTCCAGTCTTTGTGTTTTACTTCGTCGTAATATGAAAGAATGTTCTCGATCTTCAGGCCCTTCGTCCAAGGGTAGGTTAGCGTCTTTTCCGGGCCTTTGAAATAATATTCGACGTGGCACTGGCCGCAGACATAGCTTCTCATCTCCTGACGCGTAGCATCGCGGTTTACGTCGAAGTCCTGCACGCCCTGCGACGCTTTGGCAGCCTTGATGCCGGTTATGAAGGCAGGCCGCGTGATCCGCAGGGCCATCGTCGACGGATCGTGACAGTCGATGCAAGCCACCGGGTGCGTCACCTCTTTTCTTGCCTCGAAATACGGCATCTTGTTTAGGACGTCAAAGCCCTTAAAGATATCGCCGTTGCCGAGGCGTTTGTAAGCAGTATAGGCGGATGCATGGCAATTGATGCATGTGCCGGGCTGCGCGACGACGGCCTGTCGCTCGGTGAAAGTCTGATCGTCGAGCATGAAGGCATGTCCGCGTTCTTCGCGAAAATCAACCGCGAAGGCGTAGCCGTTCCACATCGTTTTTAACCTGGGATCTTCTTCAAGGCGTGATTGAGCGACGACCGATCGCGGGTCGGATTCCTTAGGTGTCTTATGGACTGCCTCACTGCCGCCATATCGTGTGCGGATCTGGTCAACTGTTCGTTTGTATCCATCAAACTGCATTGGAAAATTCTTGCCCCATATCTCCGGATCGACTGTGTCGTCATTAAGCTCGACCACTCGAAAGAAAGGATTTTTGCCTTCTTGTTTCCTTTCGAAGATATTCGTCAGAAGAGCCCCGCCCATGATCGCGGCGATCGCAGCAATGAATGCGACCAATGCAAGAAGTTTGAAATTATAACCACGATTGCGTGGAGCGTTTTCTGCGCTGGACTTTTTCTCGTTTTCCATTTGCGTTTCCTCGTTAGTGAAGATGGCCGACCGATCGGTGGCACCTGATGCATGAAACTTCTTCATCGCGGCCTTCGCGGTGGGCAGTGATAGATTCCGTCAGGTCGGCATGACAATGTCGACATGAGGCTTCCGTTATTCTCAGATTTCTACCTGAGATCTGGATCGGTTCGTGAAAATTATTAAATGTAAAATAGTAAGAGTGCCAAAATCCGTTCAATGCCTTTGTAGAGTATTTTCCGAGAAGATCGTGCGGAGTGTGACAATCGTTACACGTGGCGACAGCCTTGTGGCTGGACTTTTGCCAACCGTTGTATTGGTCGTTCATGATATGGCAGTTTGCACATGCCAACGGGTCGTTACTCATATATGAATAGCCTTTCGCATAAACAAACGTGAACAAGCCGATTCCAACAGCTGCACCAACAGCTACACCTACAATTGCTAATTTCAGTATTTGAACGTTCATAGCATGTGCAAACTATCGTATCGGTTCACGAAGGATCTTTTCGGACGCCGCGAAAGCAATCGAAGCGGCGGTCGGATTTGTGTCCTTCAGATTCGCCAATTGTCTGAGAGCCTCACCAGTTCTGGACAAAAGACGAACGAGATCGCCTTCTTCAGCTCGTGTGCGGTCGACGAGTTCATCCCACTCCATTCCTCCAGTCCATCTTTCGGCGGCAGAGGCGGCAGAATAGTTTATTTCTTCAGCCGGTTCAACACCTAGTTTCCACTCCACATTTGAAACAGTCATGACGAGATCCTCAAAGTTCACAAGAATATCAGTCATCCGTCGCGTTGCTCTCATTTCTCCGTAGCTGCGGTCGGCGTCAGATGCCACAGAGGCCATCAATCCGGCGGCTTCTGAAATTTTAAGATCATCAAATATTCCTTGGCGAAGTCCCTCGCCCACAAGCAGCGGCCTATCAATACGAAGATCTGCGAGCCACTTGCCACTCTCCGTGACGGTTTCATTTTCGTAATCGAGATAGCCAAAATGATCGAGCACCTTAGCGCGGCGATCGAAAGGCTCCCAAATCTCCTTAGTCCGAAGCTCGGAATGCGGAGTGCGGAATGTGGAAAAACTTTTTTCAGCGATCTCTTGTATCTGTTCAAAATTACCGAATGCGTCCAGTAAATTCAAGAGGCTTGTGTAAGTTGCTCGAAAGCGGCTCACGAGAGCATCTGGCGGAGCCTTTAGAAGCTCGGCGATCTTCTTCGGATTTTGAAATTGTCCCGGAGCAAGAACTACAAAGCCGACGTTATCGCGTCCGCGTCGTCCGGCACGTCCGGTCATTTGCTGGAGTTCGCTGGCGGTCAGCGGACGCCAGCCGTCATTGCCGCGAGTGTCAGCATTGCTGACGACAACAGTTCTCGCTGGAAAATCTACACCGGCGGCAACGGTCGAAGTTGCAAAAAGTGCGTTTAACAGGCCTGAGGACATCATCTTTTCGATCAGCAGCTTCCAGGATGGAATATGACCTGCATGATGAGCCGCAACGCCTGCATGAACTATAAGTTTGCTGTGTTTGTGGTCGAGGACCTCAGGATATTCTTTGGCAAATTCATCAAATATGTTCTGGCGCCGTGCCTGACGTTCAGGGTCTGACCGCTGGGCTTTGTCCGCAGCAACTGCGGTCGCCGCCTCGTCGCAACGTCGGCGCGTCGGCAAAAAAACGATCGCGGGCAGCAGGTTGAAGCCGCGAAGAGCGGTGATCAATTTTGGAGGTGAGATCTCGGCGCTAGTTTGATCCATTAGTCCTGGTGCGCTCATAAAGCAATCGCAAACCATCGAGCAGTAGATTTTCATCGATGATATCTATGAGCGTTGTGCTTTCTGCGATCAGTGATGCAAATCCACCAGTAGCGACGACTTTTGGCACATCGTCTATTTCTTTTTTTATTCTATGTATAAATCCCTCGACCATCGCGACATGGCCGTAGAAAATACCTGATCGAATTGATTCTTCAGTAGTATGTCCGAGTACACTTTCCGGTATCTCGATCTCGATCTCGGGAAGCTTTGCAGTATTCAAATGCAGAGCCTTTGCCATCGTCTTCATTCCGGGAGCGATGACACCGCCGAGCAGTTCACGGTCCTTATTTACGACATCAAATGTTGTTGCTGTCCCGATGCTGCATACGATACACGGCAAACCATATTTTTCTGTTGCAGCAAACGAATTGACGAGACGGTCAGTTCCAAGTGTTGAGAGGGGTTGGTAATTGATCTTCAAGCCAAGATCAACCTCGTTTCTGACCGTCAAAGCTTCGATTCCTAAAGTGTTATGCAAAGCAGCCTTCAGCGACAGCTCCTTTTCCGGAACAACTGAACATATGACGGCGTTCGAGATCGACTGTTTATCACCAATTTGTGATTTCAGATCGTCTGCATTGAATACGCTGTTTGTAGGGATCGAGAATTTTGAAAGAAGGTGTTCACTATCGAAAATACCGAACTTGATATTTGAATTTCCGATGTCAACGGCAAGAAGCATGGATGGCCTCTAACCCTGCAGCGGCAGGCCGTCATAGATGACGTTCCATCCATTGCGGCGGCTGGTTCGAAGGCTTTTAGTGAACCACTCGATTGCGGCATCGGCATCGTCGTAGATCTGGACCGCCGGACGATCTTCGCGCGGATCAACCCGGCAAATGGCGGCTCCTTCGGACGCGGTTTTGAGGCAAAGTAACGCGATCATATCATTTTTTTGCATTACTGCGGTGCGCATTTCTATCTCGCCAAGTTCGTCAGAAAACTCGTCAAATTCGGCGAGGTCCTCGTCAAACTCGTCCTCAAGGTCAAAATCAGCGTCAAAATCAAATTCGTTACTCATAATTCGCGTATCTACAAACTACACCTTCCAGCTATAAAGTTCAATTCGTACTTCACCTCCGCAAAATTCTTGACGATCATCTCCTCTGCGACACGATTACCGGTTCTCCGGTCGACTACCTCGCGCCAGATCTCATTTTCGCGAAAATTTTTACCATTTTCCTGAAGAAACCTGTGATTTTTCTCAAATACATGATACGAATGCTGCATTTCTCGATCCGAATAGATCGCTCCTTTCAAATGTTCACCGGTTAGCCACAGCCTTATCTGAAAAGTGAGATCGGTCGGATTGAAAAATCGCAGATCGATGTAGTTGTAAAAAACGCCAGCTCCGCTGCCAAAAGGTAAGACACGATTATCATCCGGAAACGGATCGAAGCTGTGGTGATGACGTTCGACGACCTCAAGCGATGTGTGAAGAGCCATCCAATAGAGCAGATTAGACAGCTGACACAGTCCGCCGCCAACTCCGCGGACTACCTCGCCCTGCGACAGCTGCATTCCTTCGAAATAACCTTTATCTGCGGTCGCCTCGCCGATCTGCCTCCAAAATGAAAACGTTTGGCCCGGCTTTATCAATATTCCATCGATAGTCGGACATGCAATGTTGAGATTCTTGATCTTGTTTTCCTGCAATTGCGGGTCCGAGTTTCCCATTCGCCGCCGCAGCAATGACTGATGCTTATTGCATGTAAATCGCAAATTCTGTACCTCGATCTCAGAGGCAAAGCGGCCGGCGAGCGGCAGGTCGGCAACCCGGCGGAAAGCGCGTTTCTGCCAGATGCGCGTGTGATAAAAGATCGGGTGGATTTCGGATAAGCGTCGTTTCATTCTTGGTTTGGGCGCAGGCGTTCAACGTCGCCTGCCTGGACGATCTTAACCGAACCGTCGTTCGTCTTCACTCTTAGTGCTCCGTTTTCTTCAAGGCCGTCGGTTACGCCGTTGAAATACGAATTTTCGAGCGTAACACGCACACACTTCCCGCTGAAATATGACGAGCGCCGACGCCATTCGGCGAGGATTTCGGCGGGCCCGTTCTCGTCGGAGAGTATGGCATACCAGTAGCTGAGATACCTGGTTAAAGCGCTTTCAATTTTCGCGGCAGCTGCCGGTGAAGACAATATTGCCTCGATCGACGTTGCGGTGTCGGCGATCTCTTCAGGGAAATTTCGAGAGGTCAGATTTATGCCGATGCCGACGACAACGGCTGATCCGGCAGGTGTTTCCAGCGTTTCGGCGAGAATGCCGCAGATCTTTTTGTCGTCGATCAGGATGTCATTGACCCATTTGATATCAGGTTTCAGGCTAAGATCTTTCAGCGTGTCATAAACCGCAACGCCCGTCATCAACGTGATCAGCGGCAGAAACCGCATATCGATCTTTGGCCGCAGGACGATGCTGAAATACAAGCCGGCATCCTTTTCTGAAACCCAGGTTCGTCCGTGCCGTCCGCGTCCGGCTGTTTGCCGCTGCGCGATGACGCACAATCCTTCATCAGCACCGAGTTTTGCTTGTTTGGCAGCTTCGGTGTTTGTAGACTCGACGGTGTCGAAGCGGAGAATGTTGAAGTTCATGAAACGACTGGTTGCCACAGTGAGTCGCAATAATAATTTTTGCTGTCAAAGAAATTCTGTTTGATCTCAAAACCGCTTTCACGTGCCAGGCTTTCGATCATTTTGAGGCTGTATTTTTGGGAGATCTCCATAAAGATCGCTTCCCATTGGTCAAAGTGAAACGTCTGGTTTAATGCGGCGATATGCACGCTCTGTTTTTCCCGGCTGATGAGAAAGGAACGAGCGGCACACTCGACCGGGCGGTAAACGGCGTAGTGCGAAAATTTCTCAAAATTGAAATCGGCGCCAAGTTCACGATTGATGCGTTTTAATAAATTGAGGTTAAATGCAGCAGTAACACCTTTTTCATCGTCGTAGGCACTAACTATCACGCGCGGGTCCTTTTGCAGGTCGAAGCCAATAAAAAGAAGATCGTTTTCGCTCATTACCTCGCGCAGATCCCGGAAAAATTCTAAGGCTTGTTCACGGTTGAAATTGCCTATGTTCGATCCAAGGAAAAGCAACACTTTGCGGTGGCCATTGCCGTTGCGAAGCGATTCGAGAATGCGGAAATAGTCGCCGTTTCGTGGTTCGAACTTGAGGTCAGGGAACTCGGCAGAGAATTTAGCCGAAAGAGCGTCGAGGGCTTCCTGCGAAATGTCGATAGGCGAATATGAAATGTCAGCTTTCTGTTTGAGAAAATGATCGACCAAGACAGCGGTCTTTGTGCCGTCGCCTGCGCCTAATTCGATCAAGTCAAACGTTCCATCACCATTAGCAAAGGAGCGAAATATCGCTTCCGTCTGCGCCTGAAAGATCTCGCTCTCACAATTCGTTAAATAGTATTCAGGTAGTTTCATTATCTCCTGAAACAGTCTCGAGCCTTCGTCGTCGTAAAAATATTTGGATGAAAGTGTTTTAGGTGTTCCGCTGAGGCCGCGTAGGACGTCTTCGGCGAAGGTCGTGAGTTCACGTGTGGGCGAGCTTTGCATATGAGTTTTTGCCGCAGCTAATATTCCTCACTTCACCAGTCTTATTCCGGTGAATTGCCATCTTAAATGCGGGTGAAAGAAATTTCTGTATGATGGGCGACTGTGCCCAAGAGGCGTTACTACCGAGGCACCTCGCAAGACCATCTGGTTGATCATGAACTTGCCGTTGTATTCACCTAAGGCACCGGCAGCTTTTTTGAAGCCGGGATATGGCAAATACGCGCTGTTTGTCCATTCCCAACGCTTGCCCCAATCAAATTTAGAATTTGCAGCTTCCCATTCGAACTCGGTAGGAAGACGCATGCCTTTCCATTCGGCGAACGCTGCGGCCTCGTAATATGAAATGTGACAGACCGGAGCGTCCGGCGGCAGTTTTCTTAGTCCGCCAAGGGTGAAATGATGCCATCCGTCCGACTGTTTATGCCAATAGAGCGGTGACTTGACCTGATTTTGATTGACCCAGTCCCAGCCCTCTGAATGCCAGAGTCGAAAATCACCGTAGCAACCAGCCTCTATGAATTCGATGAATTCCGCGTTGGTCGCCAGGCGGTCGCTAATAGAAAAATCGCCGAGATATACTTTATGCCGATCGAGCTCATTATCGAAACAAAACTGATTGCCGTTGTAGCCGATCTCGTGAATGCCGTCGGCGATATCGAGCCAGCCACCATCGGACGCAGGCGGTTCTATCATTTCTTCCGGTGCATATTCATTTCGATAAGCCGGAAATAATGGGTTTACGCTAAATGTATATTTAAGATCCGTCAGCAAAAGTTCCTGATGCTGTTGTTCGTGATTTAGGCCCAGAACAACCAACTCGCGAACGTCATCGCCAATGTCCTCTGATAATAAACGCGTCATACGCTCATCGACATATTTGCGATATGCAAAGACAAGTTTGACGGTTGGACGGCTTAGGCTGCCGCGATGGTCGCGCTGAGTTCGATCGCCGACTGAGTTGTAATAACTGTTGAAGAGAAATCCAAAATGCTTGTCGAAGACTTTGTAGTCATCGGCGTGCGTTTTTAGGATCATTTCTTCGAAGAACCAAGTCGTATGAGCAATATTCCATTTTGGCGGCGAGACATCGACAATGGGCTGTGGAATGTAATCTTCGGTCTCAAGCGGTTCACAAAGCTGTTCAGTGTGCGAACGCACGGAGCTATAGTATTCGAGCAGCCTCGATCTCTCGACTTCACTTTTGCCTGTTCCTTGCACTTTCTCTAATTAGAACAAATCGTACAGAAAAGGTGAAGATATAAAAGCGATCGTCCGAAAGCATCATTCTTTTTCAGTAGGCCTAAACTTATTTTTGTTCGATATTTAGAAGGGCTTCCTTACAAATTTCCGCAAGAAAATTGTCAGGTGAACTGAGATGATCTGAAAGGACCTTTTGTGCTGAGGCATCGCCTATTGCACCGAGTGCAAATGCGGCTTCGCGTCGGACATCATCGGATTCCTTCCTGTTGGATAGAACATTGGTCAGTATAACCAGCGAATTATGAAAGACAGGGAACGACTGAACAACGGAGCTCGCTGCAGAATAATTATCCTTGAACTTTGAGGGCAGAAAATTCTGCGGTGTATCGACTCGGCGGTTGCCGGTGCGGATCAGCTGTGCGATCTGGCCTATCGACCGCGCGACGGACCGACGGAGATTTTCGTCTGATTCCTGCGGCGTTTTCTTGAGGATCGCATTGAGAGCGTCGACAGCGGATGCATCGCCGATCTTCCCAATCGCAGCAGCAGCGACAGAACGGATAGCGACGACGTCCTTTTGCAGTTTTTGCACAAGAGGCGGCACAGCGGAAACGTCGCCGACCTCGCCGAGCGCAAAGGCGGCCTCGCTTCGGACAAATTCGGCTTTGTCGTTCAAAAGCGGGATGAGCAGTTTGGCGGCTTCAGGTTTTGGCAGGAAGACGATCGATGAAGGTGCTGCGGCACGGACAAGGTCGTTCCGGTCGCTGAGCGCCGGAATAGCGATTCGCGATGCATCTTCTGTCCGGATGGTTCGGATCGCGATAAGTGCGTTGCGTTTATCTTCTGTCGAACCGTTCGTGATCTTGTTTTTAAGATCGTCTAGATCTGATTGGGCAAATATGTTGGCGGCAGTCAAAAAAAAGACTGGCACCAAAAGGCAAAGGCTCAGGCACAGTCTTTTTCCGTTTTCGCACATGATCCGCATCTATTTTCTATGCAGACTGAGCGGTGTGCTGACGCATCCGCTCCCATTCAGTCACCTGACGAGCACGACGGTTTTCGTGAGCGTTGGCTAACGATAAGATCAGGTCGTCGATATGTTTTGGTTGAGATCGTGAGGAAGTAAGGTTTTCGGAAATGTAATTGATCGCAACGGCATCTTGCCGTGTTAGCCTGTCGCGGTTGCGGTCCGGATTCTTGTTGATTCGGTTGACCATCTTCTTGCCTCCTTTTTTCGGCAGACGGTCGAACCGCACTATGGCATCAAGTTTCGCCCGCCTGTAAAACTGGTGTATTGATCATTAAGTTCGTGTTAAATCTCTCCCTGTATTGGGTTTTATCAGAATATCACTATTTAAGATTTTTTCAAAGAAAATTAGACATTTGCCGGGCAGTTATCTACAATCGGGGTATGACATTCCGGCAAAACAGCCTCGCCCTTAGATAGCCGCTCGTTAGGTTCCTTGACGACGCGGCGGAAACTCACAAATATAACAATTACAAACGGATGAAGTGGATAGACAGGTGTTTATTCGCTAAACTTAACTTTTTTGCCGGTGTGGGCAAAAACGCTGAAGTCAACATTTATGGACGAGAAATATTTTGCGAAAAAGATAGAGCAGAAATGGCAGCGTATATGGGCTGAGAGCGGGGCTTTTAACGCTGAGATCGACGAGGAAAAGCCCAAATTTTATCAGCTTGAAATGCTGCCTTATCCGTCGGGCAATCTGCATATGGGGCATGTGCGGAATTACTCGGCGGGCGACGCTTTGGCGTGGTACAAGCGGTTGAAAGGCTTTAACGTTCTGCATCCGATCGGCTGGGATTCGTTCGGCCAGCCAGCCGAAGATGCGGCGGTCAAACGCGGTGTCAATCCGCGCACTTGGACCGAGGAAAACATCGAGATCATGCGTGGTCAACTTCAGCGACTTGGTCTCAGCTATGACTGGCGGCGTCAGATGTATGCTCACACGCCGGAATATTACAAATTCGACCAGTGGTTCTTTTTGAAGATGTACGAAATGGGCCTTGCGTACAAAAAGATGACGCAGGTCAACTGGTGCTCGCACGATCAGGCGACGCTCTCGAACGAGCAGGCAAGCGGCGGTATTTGCTGGCGGTGCGGCAATCCTGTAACAAAAAAAGATCTGGAGCAATGGTTCCTAAAAACAACGGCTTATACTGACCAACTGCTAGACGACATGGCAGAGATCGAGGCCGGCTGGCCTGCGAATGTGTTGAAACGGCAAAGCGACTGGATCGGCCGTTCGGAAGGAGCGTATGTCGATTTCGAGGTTTTGGCATCAGGTGACTCACTGTTTTACTGTCCCATCGTTGACGGCGTAACAAGCAAGTCTGATCACGGTAAAAACCGAGTCCGCGTCTTTACGACCAGGATCGATACAATTTACGGCGCCAATTCCATAGTGCTTGCGGCCGAACATCC
>CAZGSC010000072.1:0-16168 GCA_964528325.1 uncultured Chloracidobacterium sp.
GACGCAGTTCCTCAGGAAAGTGCTGAGTTTCATCCCACTCCATCACGTGAGGTTTGATCTCGCTCTCGGCAAATTCGCGGATGCTGTACTTTATCTGCTGCTGCTCTTCGGAAAGTTCAAAGTTCATAATTGCGTGTTTGAGGCAAACAATTATGTTTGCATAACGTATTGTTTGGAGCAAGTTTTTGTGGAAGAACTCATTAAAATTGCGTAGGTGTATAATCGTCTGTATGGACTGGCGGGAAAATATTCTTACGACCGATGACGAGATAAAGGCTCTGTTGGCGGAAACCCAAACCATTGCGGTGCTTGGTATTAAGCCTGAATCGCACGCCGGGCAGCCTGCATTTTACGTTTCGCAATACATGGCAAATGCAGGCTATGACATTATCCCTGTGCCGGTTTATTATCCTGAAGTGACCGAGATCTTAGGCAAAAAAGTCTATCGTGACCTCAGCCAAATTCCGCAAGAGATAGATCTTTTGAACGTTTTTCGTCGGTCCGAAGATATACCAAAACACACACTCGAAATCCTCTCAAAAAAACCAACCGCGGTTTGGTTTCAGCTTGGGATTCGCAATGACGAAGTTGCTCAGCATCTAGCCGAAGCCGGTATTAAGGTAATTCAGGACCTGTGTCTGATGGTCGAGCATCGAGCCTTAATGAAATAACACAGAAAATTTCCGTCGTCGGTTAACGTCTGACGGCGTTACTTTTGAGCGGGGGGCTTTTTTGGGAACCGATCTGTTCGATCTCTTTTTGGGTCAACGGACGGCTTTCGCCAACTTTGAGATATTTGTCCGCGATCGGGCCGATTGCGGTGCGTTTTAGTTTTACGACGGAATGCCCGATGGTGTCGAACATTTTACGGATCTGCTGATTGTGGCCTTCGTAAAGCGTGACCTCATACCAGCCGTTTTTGTCTGTCGGGGTCAGTTCTTTTATCTGAGCGGGAGCCGTTTTAAAACCGTCTTCGAGAAGGATGCCTCGCCTCAGTTTGTTGATGGCGTTTTTGTTCGGCAAACCCTTTACTTTTACCTCGTAAATTTTCGGTATCGATTTTGAACCAGCGACGTGATTTGTAAAATTGCCGTCGTTTGTGAGAATTATCAGTCCTTCGGAATTGTAATCGAGCCTGCCGACTGGATGAAGCCTTCCTTTGCTTTTTACAAGGTCAATGACCAGTTTGCGGCCTTCGGGGTCGGCTGCGCTCGACAGATACCCTTTCGGTTTGTTCAGCAAAATGTAAACATTTGAGCGGCTTTGAAGTTTCTTATTGATAAGGCGACCGCGAACCTTTATGTGATCCTTTTCCGGATCGGCCTTTGTTCCAAGTTCAGTCACAATATGGCCGTTTACCGAGACTTCGCCGGCTGTAATAAGCTGCTCTGCAGCGCGGCGTGAGGCGATGCCAGCCTGAGCGATGAGTTTTTGTAATCTTTCCTGCATAAATCTATTTCACCACAGAGGACACAGAGAGCACAGAGAGAAAAAGAAGAATTTCTCTGCGTGTTCGGTGTCCTCTGTGGTGAATCTTACTGGACCAGATCCTCGAAGTCCTCGATCGAGGGAAGTTCCGATAAATCTTTCAAACCGAATTGAATAAGAAAATCCTTCGAAGTGCCGTACATCATTGGGCGGCCGACGGCTTCTTTGCGGCCTTTGGCGACGATGAGGCGTTTATCAAGAAGGGTTTTGATCGCCGACGCCGACTGGACACCGCGAATTTCCAGAATTTCAGGCACAGTGACCGGCTGTTTGTAAGCGATGACAGCAAGCGTTTCGAGCGAGGCGATCGAGAGTTTTGCTGACGGACGAGTTTTGAGAAATGTTCTGATCTCTTCGTGAAATTCGGTTCGCGTAGCGATCTGCCAGCCGCCGGCGATCTCGCGTATTTGCAACCCGCTCTCTCGCGATTCGTATTCGCGCTGGAGTTCTTCGACGGCAGCCTGAACTCTTTCGCGCTCTTCCTCAAGCACTTCGGCGAGCAACTTTGATGTCACGGGTTCATCGGCTACAAAGATAAGAGCTTCAACAAGTGCAACCAACTCGGCGGTTGTGCGTAGGGTTTTTTGTTCTGCGGCTGATTCCATATGACAAATCTAGAGTCTAATTTTCAAGCACCTGCTGCCGCAGATGGCTCTGATATCCTAAGGATAATATCCCCAAACGTTTTCTTTTGCACTAATTTTACGCTTTCTGTACGGACAATTTCGAGAACGGCGATAAATGCCGTCACTAGTTCTCGCTTGGAATGCATTTCCTCAAAAAACTTAAAGAGGTTGAGTTCTTTATCTTCAGAGAGGCGACGTTTGAGTGCCTTGAGCATGTCAGCGAGCGATATCTCTTCGCGCTCGATCTCCATTTTGATCTCATCGACGTGGCGGGCGACGATCTTTTGGAAAATGCTCAAGATGTCAAAAACAGAAGCATCGACCTCTGTATTGTCATCCGTTTCTATCGGCCCACGAGCAAAGACGGCCTGTTCGACGGTCGCACGCTCATATAGCATGCCGGCGGCGGTCTTGAATTTTTCGTATTCGAGCAAGCGGTCGACGAGTTCCTGTCGCGGATCGTCGATCTCTTCGTCCTCAGCGACAGTCGGGTCACGCGGCAGGAGCATCTTCGATTTGATCTCGATCAGCGTTGCCGCCATCACAAGAAAATCGGTTGCGACAGTGATGTCGAGCCGGGTCATCAGCCTGATATATTCGAGATATTTTTCCGTGATCCTAGCGATCGGAATGTCGAAGATGTTTGCCTGCTCCTGCTTGATGAGAAACAGAAGGAGGTCGAGCGGACCGGCGAAATCACCGATCTTGATCTTCAGCGACTCGGAATCGCGAACGATCTGAGCGCTCTCTTTATGAAAATCAAAAGTAAATTGTTCGCTTTCCTGGTCCATCAAGGTTACTATGCTGCATGTTCGCGCAGATCATCAATGCGGACAACCTCCAAAGCAGATTCGTGAGTGGCTTCGAGATCGACCATTGGGGCATTTCCGTCTTCGAAAGCCTGTTGCCAGCGCGTCACGCACAGACACCACCTGTCGCCGTCTTTCACACCCGCAAAATCGAACTGCGGCATCGGTGTGGAAAGGTCGTTACCGACTGATCTAGAATAGGCCAAAAACTCATCGGTCGCCAAAATGCAAACCGTGTGGCGCCCAAGATCATCCGCTCCGGTGCGGCAGTAACCGTCACGATAAAAGCCTGTCATCGGATCGGTGCAGCAGCTTTTCAACTCGCCGCCGAGGACGTTTTTCGGTTTTGGGTAATGGCCGTTGCCGTTTGTTATGCTCATTTAACGATTCTATCCCGAGAGTGCCGTTGGTTGCTGCTCCTGCCGGTATCTTTTCAATTATATTGCCAGGTCGATTCTCGATGACCGAAGGCTGTTTGCCGTTTAGAAAGCGAGAATACTTTACGATATTATCACTCCCGTTCAAAACGAACTCCATAACAGCGTCGGCCGTTATTTTATTTCTGTCGCCATTGATCATGATTTGGCGGCAAACCCCGCTGACCGTAACGATTCCATCATCGCCATTGACCAAAAGGCGGTTGAACTTTGTGCAAGCCTGCTTGCTGATTTGTCTATGGCCGTTAGCAGAGATCAGATCTCCTTCTACACTGGTATCAATGTTGATGATATCCGCTGGATCGGCAGGTGTTGGCGTTGGTGACAGTAATACTGCCGGAGTTGGGGGCGATTCAAACTTCTCCATCTCTTTCTTCGCCGTTTCGCTGCGCAGATCACATGAAACCAAGATCACAATCGACGAAACGACAGAAAAAATCAATAAAGGTCTTATCCTCATCTCGAATCAAGCAACTCTAGTGCCTTTTCGATCGGCCGCGCCAAAACAGCTTTGTCACCCACCTCAACGATCGGCCGTTGAACAATATTTGGATCAGCGACCATAGCCCTGACTACTTCAACATCGGGCGTATTGGCCGTTATTTCTGAGTTGCTGCCCTTTCGCAACAATTCGAAAGGTCTGTGCCCGGTCTTTTTTATAAGCGAGCTGAGATCTTTCTCTGTAAAAGGCTCGTTAAAATAATTGACCTTATCGTGATCTATGCCGTTTTCACGAAACAGCGTTGCCAGATTGCGGCATGTCGTTCAGGTCGGCTTTTCGTAAACTGTTATCTTTTTTGCGTTGACCATATCAGCTTGTCATTTTATTTGATTCCTGTTCGGGAATAAACTTCGCTAAGCGTTTTAGCCGCGACAACACGAGCTTTGTCCGCTCCCGCATTTAGTATTGACGCCAGATCACTGTCGCTGAAGTCTTTAACACGTTGTTGAAACGGCTGCAGAAATTCTATTGTGGCCTCGGCGAGTTCAGCCTTAAACTGGCCGTAGCCTTTGCCCTCGAAATGTGCGATACATTCGTCGGCGGTTTTGCCGGTCAGGAGCTGATAGATCGTCAGCAGATTCTTGATCGCGGGCCGCGAATCGTCAAAGTTTATCACTGTGCCGCTGTCCGTGATGGCGCGTTTGAACTTTTTCGTGATCGAATCGGCGTCATCCAGCAGGAAGATCGAGCCTGCGGGGTTTTCGTCCGATTTTGACATCTTTTTTGCCGGGTCCTGCAAAGACAAGATATTTGCTCCGACCGGCGGAATGTAGGGATCGGGGATCTTGAACGTTTCACCAAAATCACGATTGAATCTCTCGGCAAGGTCACGTGTCAGCTCGAGATGCTGTTTTTGGTCTTTGCCGACAGGCACAAGATCAGTTTGATAAAGCAGAATGTCGGCAGCCATCAAGATCGGGTATGTGAAAAGCCCGGCACTTGAACGTTCACGATTGTCCTTTGCCTTGTCTTTGAATTGCGTCATCCGCTCAAGCTCACCCATTCGTGCAACGCACGACAAAATCCAGGTTAGTTCTGCGTGTTCGTGAACGTCAGATTGAATAAAGATCGTAGCTTTTTCGGGATCGACACCGGCGGCGAGGTAGATGCGTGCGAGATCGAGTGTCTTTTGACGCAAGGTCTTTGGGTCCTGCGGCAGAGTGATCGCGTGCAGATTTACGATGCAGTAAAAACTTTCGTATTCGTCCTGCAGCGCGACCCAGTTGCGAAGCGCACCGAGATAATTGCCGATGTGCAGATCGCCCGTTGGCTGCGCGCCGCTGAAAATGCGTTTTCGTGTCATTAGATACCAAGCAGATAGAGAATAAAATCGCGAAGCGGCACTACCAGAATGCGAATAAGTCCCATTTGAGCTAACAGCAGCAGGATCAGAAAGCCGTAAGTTTCCAGAACGTTGAATAGCGGCTCAAAACTCGACGGTAATAGCGACTGCAACGCCTTGCTGCCGTCAAGCGGCGGAAAAGGCAGGAGATTGAAGACCGCTAATCCGACATTGAGAATTATCATTCCATAAATGAACTGAAACAATATGGCTGTCATGCCTTCACGCAGATTTGCACCTGTCATTACTCCTCCGATGATCAGGAGCTTGAAGATCATTGCCGCGACAGTCGCGATAATTAGATTTACAACAATTCCGGCCAATGAAACGCAAATATTCGCCCTATCTTTTTGTCTCCACTTCAGCGGGTTCACAGGCGTCGGTTTGCCCCACATTATTAGCGGAACGCCGACGGCACCATTGAAAAAACCGAATGCATAGCCAATGATCGGGAGCAGTAACGTGCCGATCGGATCAATGTGCGGTATCGGATTGAGGGTTACCCGGCCGAGCAGATAGGCCGTATCATCTTCGAATTTCCACGACGTCCAAGCATGCGCCGCCTCGTGAGCCGAGACGGAAAACAGCCAAATGACCATGTAGATCACAAGCCCTGAGATAAATTGAACCGCTGTAGAATCCATTTCCTAAGTAAAATTCATTGTCTTAACCGCTAAATTGTGCCATTCTTTCATTACAAAATAAAATCTATGGTTACTTGTTTTGTTCCGTTCCATGCGAATTGGAACAAATGGAACAAGGTGGAACAAAATCTTCTATGAAACACATCGTCTGCATAGCCAGCGAACACAAGGGCATGGAGTTTACTGAAGAGGCTCATAACGCGGGCTGGCACGTTACGTTGGTGACAAGGAGCAATCTGCTCGATCACGATTGGAACTGGCCGTCGATCGATGACGTGAAGACGGTCGAGCCTGACGCCGGAACGATGGATTACATGCGTGCTGTGACAAATATTGCCGGCTCGCGAGTAATAGATAGGGTCGTCGGACTTGACGAATTTGACGTGTTGACGGCTGCTATGACGCGAGAACATCTCAATTTGCCGGGAATGAGCCGTTCGCATGCTATTAGATTTCGAGACAAGCTGACGATGCGGAATATCGCTTACCAGGCGGGAATTCCTTGCCCAGAATTTGTCCCTGCCTTTAACCAGGATCAGATAACTGAGTATCTAAATAACGTTCCGGCTCCTTGGATCGTAAAGCCACGGCACGAGGTTTCAGCTTTCGGCATACGCAAATGCGAGACGGCTGAGGAAGTCTGGCAAGTGCTGACCGACCTCGATAACTTAAATAATTGGCGCGATCATCCGTCACAGTTTTTGATCGAGAGATTTGTGGAAGGCCGCGTTTTTCATGTGGATTCAGTTGTCGAAGGCGGTAAGGTTGTTGCCTGCGGCGTCAGCCAGTACGGAACGACGCCATTCAAGGTGTCACATTACGGCGGCGTTTTTAGTTCGTCTATCGTGCCTTACAAAGCCAAAGAAAGAAAAGAACTTGAGACGCTCAATCGCGCATTGCTGATGGCATTCAAGTACGATCGCGGAGTCACACACGCTGAGTTTTTGCAGAGTGAAGAAACAGGCGAACTCTATCTGCTTGAGGTTGCATGCCGCGTCGGCGGTGCCTATATTGCGAACGTACTGGAACACGCTTGCGGGTTTAATCTATGGCGCGAATGGGCAAAACTGGAAACCGCTACTGAAGAAAATCCATATCAGCTTCCCAAATTACGTAAAGATTTCGCGGGCATTACGCTTGCTCTCGCCAACGTCGATGAACCCGATACTTCGCATTACACTGACGCGGAGATCGTCTATAAGGTGAATAAACCTAAGCACGTGGGCCTGATCTTCAAGTCCGACGATCAGAAACGCATCGATGAACTTATCACCGTATATACTGATCGGATCACAAATGATTTTCTAGCGGTCGCTCCCGTTAAAATGCGTTACGATGACTAGCCTTGCGGGCCCGCCCGCTATTCTTGACCACGGCCTTAATCGATATTTTCCCGCGCTGTTGAAGTTCGAATCGACGGCTGAGATGGAGGCGTCCGATCTTTATGAAAAGATCAGGCCGGATGTCGAACGTATATTGAATTCGGTAGTGGCCGAGCAAGTGTCCGAAGCGGAATCGGTAGCGACAGGGCCGGGCAATATTAAAGCCCTTGCATGGAACCTTGAACGCGGCATACGTTTCGAAGGTATCGTTGACGCTCTAAAAAATAACGACGAACTAAAAAACAAAGACATTCTTTTACTCCCGGAACTGGATCACGGCATGGCTCGCAGTGGTAACCGTTTTGTGGCGCAGGCGATTGCCCGTGAGCTAAAACTGAACTACTCTTTTGCTCCCGTTTACATTCCGCTGCAAAAGGGAAGCGGCGTCGAATCTGCGATGGAAGGCGAAAACACCGCGTCGATCCACGGCCTTGCGATGATGTCGCCGTGGCCGATGAAAAATATTCACGCCGTGCCATTGCCAAATGGCAAGGACAAAATGTGGGGCAAGGAAAAACGGCTTGGTTGGCTGCGGGCTTTGATCGCTGATATTGAACATCCGTCGGGCACGTTTAGAGCCGTGACGGTTCATCTTGACGTTCACTGTTCACGCGAACATCGCCGCCGGCAAGTGCGGATAATTCTAGATCATCTCGATACACTTCCGCCGTTGCCGACGCTGATCGGCGGCGACTGGAACACGACGACATTTAATGCGCAAACCGCTACGCACGCGATACTTGGCTACTGGCGGCGAGTGATGATGGGCGTGAAAAATGTCGCTAAGAATCATTTTCCGCATCCCGACCGCTATTTCGAGCGCGGGCTTTTTGACAACCTCGAATCTCGCGGTTACGAATATAAAAGCCTAAACGAATCAGGCGTCGGCACTCTGCACTATCACATCGAAAGCATCGAAAAGAATACAAATCTTCGTGATTGGGTGCCGGAATGGTGCTTCAAATTCATCTTTTGGGCGGCAGGCCGCGTCGGCGGAAGTGTTTCGGTTCGTTTGGATTGGTTTGTAGGCAAGGGTTTACTTCTTGCACCTGAAACAAAGCCAAAAACGATAGCAAATTTGGTTGATTCAGAAGGCCTGCCACTGTCTGACCACGATGCGATAACTTTGGACTTTGTGTCCGTAGCCCGCACGTGAGTAAGGGCTTAACGCACCGACCGAGAGCTCTTACTTACGTGCGGGCTACTGACACGGCGACGCTTTTTGTGGTTTAATCTCGTTATGGAAGTAGCTTTTTGTCAGACACTCAGCTTTAACGCTGACACTTTTGAATATGAATCGGTCGCACAGGAAAACGGCAACGCGACGATCATAAAATTTGCGGTCGATGAAAAAAAGGTCAGCCCGGGCGATGTTGTCGTTGTCGTCAGTGGCGAAGACATCAATTTTCACGGCATCATCGGCAAGATCGAGGACGGTTTCGCATTTGCCTCCGATCCGAAAGGCTCGCTGTTGCCTGCGGGTGTTCAATAAAATTGAAAATTGAGAATGAAAAATAGATGATTGTATCCTGATTCTAGTTGAAATTTTCAATTCTCAATTCTAAACTATCAATTCTCTCAGGGGATGTAGCTCAGCTGGGAGAGCGCGGCGTTCGCAATGCCGAGGCCAGGAGTTCGATCCTCCTCATCTCCACCAAATTTTAGGCGGGCTTTTTGCTCGCCTTTTGCTTTTTTACAAAATGTCGTCCGTTCCAAACTAAGTCGTAAATATGTTTCGCGTCATCGCCAAAATTCAGTTTTGAATCAAAATTAATTCGTTTAAATACCTTCACCGTTTTTCCATATCGTGGCAGTTCATACGTATTCCTTGGTTTGTAACCTGGAACCATCATTTTGGAGACGTTGGACCAACGCCTTTTTGAGTAATCAAGAAAATAATATTTCTCACCCCATTCACCAAATACATATAACCCGACCAAATGCCCGCCTTTCGATTTTTTGAATAGAGCCATTTCGAAACTTTCCTGTGAGCCGTCGCCAATCGCCTTCATATAGCCATTCTTGTTGTCTTCAATTTCTAATGCCCTTTCAAGAAACTTATTTTTATCGCGATCAAGCATTTCAATTTCAAAGTACTTTTGCGGTAGCAACATGAAGAATTCACGAGGAGTTCGCGGCGGGCTTTGTGCGAAAACGCCACCGCAAAAAATAAGAATGATAAAATGGGCTAGTAGATATTTTTTCATGACTTCGTAATTATTCTTCCCACAGGATAAATCCCAACTTTCTGATTTAGATAATACGGCGAGTGTTGGTAGAAAAATTCCAGGCGTGCTCGTGGGCTGCGGGCGAACGTGGGATCTAGCAGTCGCCGGTCAAATTCTTCCTGGAGTTTTGAGTCTTCGGCTAATAATTTAACCGCGAGTTTTTCGAGTATGTAGCTTTCGCCGTATTCTTTTTGTTCGAAGGCGGAGTTGAAAAATCCCCATGAGACGAACGAATCCGGGCTTGCGGGTTCCAGCAGGTGGATGGCGACGTTTGCGGCTTCCTGATCGAGTGGGACGATGACCGAGCCTGCCAAATATTTTCGTTTCGCAGTGATCGGTATTGGTTTGCATTTAATACCGATGCGATTTTCGAAAGAGTTTGTTGCCCATTTTGGCTCTGCGAGTTTGTAGCTTTCAATATCGAATTCTCGCGTCTTTGCCAGACGAGTAAATTTGACGCCGTGCAGTTTCAAAACTTCGATAACGTCTTTATATTGCGGCGGAATAATGTAATACAGCGGCGGTGCGACGGATGCCACGACCTTGGCCCCGTCGAACTTGTCGATATTGTAAGTCTTCGGCTCGGTGCCGTAGACGATCTTTTTTTCGCCGGAGACGAGTGAATCTTCGAGCGTGTATGAATAACCTTTGAACTGTATCTGCGTTGAATGATCTGTCGGCTCGAACGCTAAAGGGAACTGCCGTTTTGCGTCGTAAGTTTTTCCGCGTTCGACCGTCTGCGTGTCGGCGATCGTGTTAGCGGCAAAGAGGCTGTCTTTTGCACGCCCGACTTCCTCGATCAAATAACGTAGCATATCGTAAGTGCCTCGAACGCGCGATTTGTAAGATTTATAAACGTGCGTTTCAATGAGCAAACCGGCGCGATTTCTTATCGGAGTGTAGCCGGTCGCAAAACGCGGTCCCGTCACCGAAGTCGCTATCGGGCTGGTCATTTCTCGTCCGGCAAAGTCAACATAACGCGTCACGAGATTACCTTCTTTCTCGATCTTTGGAACGGCGTTTCCTTCAAAATGCTCTTCCATCCATTCCTTGATCGCGGGCGAAACTTCCTGAAAGCGAGCGTATTCATATGTCACGTTGTATTGAAAATCCGCCCCGTCCGTGACGTGGCAATCTATGAACAGATCCGGCTTCCATTCGTTCCAAAGCCCGAGCCAAGCGCGCGTTTCCGGAGCGTCGGCCTTCATGTAGTCGCGATTGAGATTAAGGTTCGTCGCGTTCGCGCGAAAGCCCATTTCGTCGGGGCCGTTCTGATTGATGCGCATAAACGCATTCGAATTCTCATGCCCATCGACGTTGTAAATGACCTGAAATAAAATGACCACATCTTTCAATAAACCGATGCGAGTTTTTGTAATTGCGATGTCGCGAAGCAAAGCGAGCCCCGCATCCTTTCCATCGATCTCACCCGCGTGAATTCCTGCTTGAATCAGAACTACAGCTCGTCCGACTTTCCGTGCCAATCTAGGATTAAAAGCGCCGTCGCGGGCGGCTATTAACAGGGGAAGATCGCGCCCTTCGCCGCTTTTGCCGTAAGTCGTGTACGAGATCAGCCCGCCCGAAGCCGCCGCCAGCTTTTTGCTATAAGCGACCGCTTCGTCATACGAACTCGTCTTTTTGTAATCGGTTTTCTCGGCGACGGTCTGCCACTCGAGCGGAACTTTCCCCATCTCGCTCTGCGCGAAAATGTTCCCCAAAAACACAAAAGTTAGCACCACGCCGCCGTAAATCTTTGTAAAACTCCGTTTCTGAGCAAGCCGCATTGCTATCGCATAACAAAAGTGAACAACTGATCCCCAAACGACACTATTCACAACGACCGCGACCCACCAAGCAGTTGTTAGTCCATAAGTTGGATGCTTCATAAATAATACGGAAGGAATTGGTAATGATAAGATGCGATTGATTTGTTCGACGGTTGTGGCGAAATCGCTTAATGGCCTGCCGGTATCGTCTCTGTATTGAAGTGCAACGTTCGCTGCCGAGCCTACGAGGACGCTCAAGATAAAATGAACGGACGCAACCAAAGCTGACGGAAGAAAAGCAATTACTCGTTGTAAATGCGATTTCATAGAATTTTTCCAATCATATCAAATCCAACTGCTTGACTTCACAAGAAAACGGGCAGAGTGGTCGAAACTACAATTTAGTTCCCGAAATGGATATTCCAGAAATGCGCAAGCCCACACGTGAGTAAGGGCGGAGCACTCAACGCGATGGATGTATCGCCCTTACTCACGTGCGGGCTTTTGCAAGACGAAAATCGCAAGTGTTGCGAGAAATGCGAGACCGGCGGCGATGGTTACACCGTAGAATGCGTGGGTGTAATCGCCGCCCGCTTTGTCGGCGAGATAGCCGGTGATGCGTCCGCCGATGGCTGCACCGGTGACTTCGATGAGCGTGATCAGGCCGAGGATCTTGCCGATCTCGCGGCGGCCGAAGAAGTCAGCAGCGAGGCGTTGGAGCAGAACGAACGTCCCGCCATAACCGAGAGCAAAAGGCAGCAGGAATAATAGAAAATTATTTGCGGTAAGAAAAAGCAGAACGAGCGATGCCGCAAACATTATAAAAGAGCAAATGACGAAAACACGCAGCGAAGCAACTCTGTCACTCAGGACACCTGCTGCAGATTTTCCGATAAAACTCATCGCAAAAAGCGCCGATTGCGTATAAGCCGCGATCTGCAGCGACAAACCGAGCTTTGTCGATTGCAGTGATAGAACGAACTGTTGAGTAGTGAAAAATATCGGATAAAAAACAAGCGCCGCACAAATTGCGAACGCCCAGAAAATGGGCGTCTTGACAGCTTCAAAAAGCGTCAAACCATCTTCGACTGTAGGAATATCGATAGCAGGCGTTTTTGAATGGTTTGCATGAACAAAAAAGAAGACCGCCGGAAGCAACAGTAACCAAACCAAAGCGGAGATCGTTAACATAGCAATTCGCCAACCATAACTCGCTATCAGCGGCGCCGCGATCAGCGGAATAATAAATCCGCCTATACTCGTGCCAGTCAACACAATACCAAGCGCAGTGCCACGTTTTTCAGTAAACCATTGAGAAACCAAAACAACACAGGGAGCCACACCAACAAATCCAAGCGAAGCTCCCATCAAAAAACGCGCGAGGTAAACTGCTTGAACACTTTCCGCCTGCGAATGCATCAGCAATCCGCTTCCGAGCAAAGCACAACCAACGATCATAAGCGGCTTGAGACGAAATCGAGTGATCAGCCAACCGCCAAGCAGCGAAAAAACGCCCGACATCAAAAACGTGATATTCGCGCAGTTCGCAATAAAACTCTCGGCGTTGGTCGCATCCACAGCGCCGATGAGCACGAACTCCTCGCGTATCGGCTTATAAAACGGAGGCAGCCCGCCGATCGCCAAGCCATTGCTGACGACGAGCGAGAGCGTTGCGACTGAGATAATGACCCAGCCGTAGGCAGGTGTGGTGCGACTGGCCATCTTTCTGTTCTAGAACCTCGTGTATCTTTGGACGTATTTCTGCGGTTCGATGTCGGGATCAAGCCGGGCATCCGGGATCGGCTCGCCAGCCTTTATCGCCAGAGGCAGAACGCCGGCCCAGACGCGGAGCGAATAATCCTCCTCGTCATCAATGGGGTCGCCCGTGCGAATTTTTGCTGAGGCCTCGTTGATGGCCAGCCGGAGTACGATCGTCGCCTTTAGCTCCAATTCGGTCGGCTGGCGAACGTCCTTCCATCGGCCAGGGATGAGATGTTCTGTAAAAGCTTCGAGAGCTTTCATTTTCTCGTCCTCGCCGGTTACGATTTCGGCGTTTCCCATGATCACGATGGAACGATAATTTATCGAATGATGAAACGCAGAACGTGCCAGCACAAGCCCGTCGATAAGGGTTACGGAAACGCAAACGTCGATCCCGTCCGCCAGCGATCGCATCATTCTGCTCGCTGAAGAGCCGTGTATATACATTTCATCACCGACGCGACCGTAAGCTGTCGGAATTACGAACGGATGGCCGTCCGCTACAAATCCAACGTGGCAGATAAATGCTTCGTCGAGGATCGAGTTGATAACATCGCGATCAAAGTTGCCGCGTTTTGGCAAGCGTTTGAGGCGGGTCTTTTCTGTCGGTTCTATGTTGTTGCTCATATCGCTACTGGGAAGAATAGCATGAATGAGGCTGTGAAAATCGGTGTCATGCGTCACATTTAACGGCAAAAAACGTTCTACTTGGCATTCATCCAGTTGTCGCCGACACCGATCTCGACGATGATCGGCACGTCAAGTGTTGCGGCGGACTCCATTTCACGTTTTATTAATATCTTGGCGGATTCGACTTCGGATGCGGGGCCCTCGAATAGAAGCTCGTCGTGGACCTGCATTATCATTTTGGTTTCTAGTTTTTCGCGTTTTAGTGCGTCGGCGACCCTGAGCATTGCGATTTTTACGATGTCGCTGGCGGTGCCTTGGATCGGCATATTTATGGCTTCGCGTTCGGCGCGCGAACGGACAGCGAAATTTCGGTCACTGATCGACGGGAAATAGCGCCGTCGGCCGAAAAGGGAAGTGATGTAACCTTTTTCGCGAGCCTCGATCGGCGTGCGGTCCATGTATTCGCGGATGCCTTTGTACGTTTCGAAGTAATCGGCGATGACCTGCTTTGCCTCGCCGCGGCTGATGCCGACACGCTGCGACAGGCCGAATGCCTCGACCGCATATGCAATGCCGAAATTGACGATCTTTGCCAGCCGCCGCTTTTCCTTCATCTCTTTTTCAGTTGTTGCTCCGAAAACGAGTCTCGCTGTTTGAGCGTGAATATCCTCGTTATTTTTGAACGCTTCGAGCATTCGCGCGTCCTGTGTGATGTGGGCGAGAATGCGAAGCTCGAGCTGTGAATAGTCGGCAGAGATGAGTTTATTACCTTTTTCCGGGATGAAAGCCTCACGAATGCGTTGTCCAAGTTCCGTGCGAACCGGAATGTTTTGTAGATTTGGCTCTGTCGAACTCAGTCGGCCGGTTGCGGCGACCGTTTGATTAAGACAGCCGTGAATGCGGCCGTCAGCAGCGATCATTTTTGGCAACGCGTCGGCGTATGTCGCACGGAGCTTGTCGAGTTCGCGGTAGTCGATGATGTGTTGTGCGATCTCGTAAGTTTCGGCGAGTTCAACAAGCACGTCGTGGCTCGTTGAGATCTGGCCTGTTGCAGTTTTCCGTCCGGTCTCGATATTTAGCTCGCCAAATATTTCGCCGACCTGTTTTGGCGAACCTATATTAAATTCGCGTCCGGCGATACTTGTGATCTTGTCTTTCAGCGTCTCAAGCTCTTTCGCAATAAAGATCGAAAATGTTTTTAAGCTTTCGCCATCGACCTTCATACCAACAAGTTCGATATCGGCCAGCACGGAGATCAGCGGCAATTCGATCTCGTAGTAAACCTTTTCGAGTTCGGCTTCACGAATTCTTGTGGTCAGAATCGGAGCAAGGCGTGCAATGAAATCGGCATTTTCCGCCGTGCGAAAAGCAGCTTCGTCGAAATCATGCGGAATAGTATTTGCGGCATCGAGATCTGCGTAGATCTGAGCCAGAAATGGTATCGGGTAACTCGCTCGAGTAGATTCAAGGAGATATGCTGCGATAAGCACGTCGTCTTTTACCGATTCGGGCCGAATTCCCATTCCAAGCAGCGGGCCGAGATTTCGCTTTTCGTCGAATGCCGATTTTTCGAGAAAACCGTTGGTTAGAATATCTTTTAGCGGACCTTTTGCTGTATCGATGCCGCCAATGAAGTTTTTGAGATCAATATAATACGCTTCACCATTTCCAAGCCCGATGCCAATTCCGTTCGGTGCCTCCTTGCTGAAACAACTTGCTTTTTCGTTCGAATTTTCGTCATTGACGAGATAACTCCATCGATCAACCTCAAACAGCCGACGTATCAATTTATCTAGTCCATCGCTGTCATTGATAATGGAGTATTGTGTTGCGACAGCGTTTGCCACCGGCTGAGTATCGAACAATCCACCTGTGGCTGTATGAACTGCGCCCGAGGATTCGGGACCACTATGAGACGGCATCGAAACAACCCCTTGCCCCGCAAATTCTTTAGTTAATGCTGTAAACTCAAGTTCGCGAAAAAGCTCATACGCTTTCTGTCTGTCAGGTGTGCAATGTTCAAGTTCTTTCAGATCAAGCTTGATCGGCACGGTAGTGTGAATCGTTGCGAGCTCAAGCGATTGTTTGATGATGTCCTGATTATTTTGCAGGCTTTCGCGATAGGTTTTGTGCGTGATCTTTTCGGCGTTTTCCATCGCACCGAGTGCAGAGCCGTATTCGAGAACGAGTTTGAGAGCACCCTTTGCACCGATTCCTGGTGCTCCGGGAATGTTATCTACCGAATCACCCATCAAACCAAGCAGATCGATTATCTTGTCCGGCGGCACACCAAATTTATTTTTCACCCACGCTTCATCACACCATTCAACAGCCGGAACAGGAACTTTGCGCTTCATGTTTTGCGAATTGTTTCGCATCGCGATAATGCTGGGATCGCGGACCAGTTGGCAGAGGTCTTTGTCATTTGAAACGATCACTGCCTGCATATTTTTTGCGGCAATTTCCTGAACGAGCGTGCCGATGACATCGTCGGCCTCATATCCGTCAACGCTGAGTATGGGAATACAGAATGCTTCGCAGACCTGAATAATG
>CAZGSC010000073.1:0-16086 GCA_964528325.1 uncultured Chloracidobacterium sp.
GTGCATGTTTCATTGTCGGCAAAGTCTCCACGGGAGCAGGAATCGATATAAGGATCGGACGCCGTCGCAACACGGCCCTTTTTATCGCCGCCGCGTATTTCACCCGAAGTATCGATAAAAAAAGAACGTCTTCCGGTTTCTGGGTAGTGTTGTGGAGTCGCGGTAACAACAAAAGTGGCTGGTGTCGTCGTCGAAGCCAGCGTAGCGAACATTGCGAATGTATAACCATACTTATACCCCGAAGCCAAAATGGGATCGATAAGTTCGGCATGCCGCAAAGCTTCGAGAGTCGTCGCGTAATTGCCGTTACCATAAGTCGAAGCGTACGTCATCTGAGCCCCATGGATCGTCAACAACGACCGAATAACGATATTCTCATCGGCGATTTTCGAGCTCGTCGTCTGCGCATTCGTCGTTAAGGTATTCGGGACAAATATCAAAACCGAAAAAACTATAAGTATTGTGGTTATGTTTTTGTGCATGTTCTTCAAGGAAGGAACGAGGAAACAAGACACGCTTGCAAATTAAAGCTTAGCAAAACCAGATGAATGTTTAAAGATTTTTAAACCTTACTCCTCATTCGGCAGAACGCTTTGCCTTTAATATTTCTGTAGTAAAAGCTAATATCAGCTCATGGAACTTACAGTCGCTATCACGGGTGCTTCGGGAACTATTTATGCTCATCGGACGCTGCAGTTTCTCGCTGCAAGCGGCGCTGTCGAGACCATTAATCTGATCATTTCCGGCACAGCTGTGACAGTCGCAAAAGTCGAGATGGGCGCAAAACTTAAAGAGATGGACACGGCGAGTATTAACGCATGGCTCGGGCTCGAAAACGACTCGAAACTTATACGTTTTTGGCGACTCGACAATTTTGCGGCAAAGCCATCGTCGGGTTCGAACAAACAGGCCGGGATGATCGTAGTTCCATGCTCGATGGGAACGATAGGAGCGATTGCCTCAGGTGCGGGTACAAATCTTATTCACCGCTCGGCTGATGTTTGTCTTAAGGAAGGCCGCAAGTTGGTTCTGGTTCCGCGTGAAACTCCTTACAACGCGATCCACCTCGAAAACATGCTTAGGCTAACTCAAGCAGGTGCAAGAATATTGCCCGCAAGTCCAGGCTTTTATCACAGACCAAAATCTATCGACGACCTGGTCGAGCATCTCTGCTATCGCATTTTGGACCAGTTCGATATTCCGCACTCCAAAAAGTTACAATGGACGGGTGAAGAGGTGACCGAAGATTAACACAGGATGTACTGGATCATGTCCGGTTATCCGTTTGAAATATGTCTGATACAGTCGAACGCTTTTCAAACCGCGTCACCAATTACGTCAAATACCGCCCGCATTATCCGCGCGAGATAATTCAATATCTCGAATCAAATTGCGGCCTTACAAAAGGGACGATCATTGCAGATGTCGGCTGCGGGCCCGGTATGTCGACAAAAATGTTTCTTGAAAACGGCAACCGCGTCTTTGGCGTTGAACCAAACGCAGCTATGCGGGCTGCCGCGATCGAATACCTTTCCGCTTTTCCAAACTTCATTCCAATTGAGGGCACATCTGATCGAACCACGCTTCCCGATTCGTCCGTCAATATGGTCGTTGCGGCACAGGCGTTCCACTGGTTTGATGCCTTAAAAACAAGGCCCGAATTCAATCGAATTCTGAAGCCGGGCGGACACATTGTTCTTATCTGGAACATTCGACTCGAAGACACGACGCCCTTTCTTATTGAGTACGAGCAGTTCATACGGGATCATTCGGTCGATTATCACGTGGTACGGCACAACAATATCACCGAAAAGGAGATAGGTGATTTTCTCGGCTCTGATTTTCGTTCCGCCGGATTCGATAACATTCAAGAATTCGATTTTGAGGGCCTGCTGGGACGCCTCGCGTCTTCGTCATACATGCCGCCTGAAGGGCATGAGAATTTTGACCGAATGGCCGATGAACTTCACTCCCTCTTTGCGAAACACGCCGAAAACGATAGAATAGCCATTCTATACGATACTAATATCTATCACTGTCAGGTTTAATTTATGCCGGCAATAGCTAAAACAATGTCTAAAACTCGCACCATCACCGTCGCGCATTCGCCCGATTCGGACGACGCATTTATGTTCTACGGACTCGCGACAAACAAGCTCGAAACCGAAGGATTGAAATTCGAGCACACACTTAAAGACATCCAGAAACTAAATGAAGATGCTCGAAATGGCGTTTATGACGTAACCGCGATCTCGTTCCATGCCTATGCGTATGTCGCTGATAAATATGCTTTGCTGCCGCACGGAGCAAGCATCGGTGATAAATACGGCCCCATTGTAGTTTCAAGTGAACCACGCGAGGCTGAGGACATAGGCGAGATGACGATCGCGGTTCCCGGTGAACTGACAAGCGCCTATCTAGCTCTCAAGATCTTCAATCCAAACTTTGAACATATCGTCGTGCCATTTGACGAGATCATTGATGTTGTAAAAAGCGGTGACGTTCACGCCGGACTACTTATTCACGAAGGCCAGCTATTCTACAATCAACTCGGCCTTCACAAGGTGCTTGACCTTGGCGAATGGTGGCATGAAAAGACCAGCCTGCCTTTGCCAATGGGCGGTAATGTTATCCGCCGCGACCTAGGCGAAGACCTAATGCAGCAAGTCTCAAAATACCTGCACGAGAGTATCGTCTACTCAATGGAAAACCGCGAAGACGCTCTCGCCTACGCGATGCAGTTTGCCCGCGACATGAAGCCCGAGCTCGCCGACCGTTTTGTCGCAATGTGGGTAAATGACCTTACGCTCGACTACGGAGATCGCGGCCGCGAAGCCGTCCGCCGCTTTCTGGACGAAGGACACAAGGCCGGCATTATACCTCATCATGTCGACGTCGATTTTGTAGATTAACCTCAATAAGCTTGCGCAAAGCAGTCCCTAGAGCGTCGTTTAATGTGCGGCGCTTACTGACGTGCGTTGGTTGGAAAAAAAATGCTATCTTTTTCTGTTTTCTTCGTGTATAAAGAAAATCAATTGCTGCCATAAGCAATGCTTAACGTCATGCATCGCCTCACCGTCCCGAGTCATCAAACAAAATCCACCCCGCCGGCTATGAACATGAAGATCTCAAAACTTGAAGCCTCGTCGTTGAAATGTGATATATTTATCTCAGCGTTGCTTTTCGCTGCCCCGAAAGCCTGCCGCTCGGTCCTGCCGAACATTTCAGTTTCAATGTCATTAGCCGTCCAAAAATTCGGTTATTTGCTATGCATTGCGGCGGCAGTGTCACTGACAGCGGGCATGAGTTACGGACAGAGTGCTCCGCCACTGCTTCAGGATATAAAAGTTGTTAAACCTCAGTCGACGCCGACGCTGGTCCAACGAACAGGCAGCGTTTCGCCTGCCCCTGTCTCGCCAAACGTTGTCCGAACGCTCTTTCCCGCCCTTGCGGAAGTGTCGATTCCCGGATATTCCGGTGTTCTTATCGAATCGCTGGACGGCAACATTGTCGTCGAAACCAACTCCACACAGGTATTCAACCCTGCCTCAAACGTCAAGGTCGCGACAGCCTACGCTGTGCTCAAAACCTTTGGTCCCGAGTTTCGGTTCTCCACTGTGGTTTATACCGACGGAGCGATCGACCGCACAACCGGTACGCTAAATGGCAACATCTATGTTTCGGGCAAAGATCCGATGTTCGGATTTCAGCATGCCGTGACGTTGGCAGACGAATTAAACAAGATCGGCATTCGCTCGGTCGCAGGCGATCTGATCGTGACGGATAACTTTGCGATGAATTATTCCGGCTCGTCACTCGCGTCCGGGCAATCGCTTTTCGCATCAATGGACGCTTCAAAACGTTCGGCCGCGGCCACGCGTGCTTGGCTCAATTATCTTTCATATTCAGGAAAGTACGGCCAGGCGAGCTCTGTTCCGAGCGTCACGTTCACCGGAGCGGTATATGCCCAGCCGATACCGAGTAGCTTGCAGCTTTTGTTTACACACGAATCGGCTCCGATCCGAGAGATCATAAAGGCAACACTTTGCTATTCAAACAACTTCCTTGCCGAACGCCTCGGCGACATGCTCGGCGGACCTTACGCAGTCGCTCGGCTTGTTCATTTGAATGCGAATGTGCAGCCGGTCGAATTTTCGATCCAGACATCCAGCGGCCTTGGCTACAACCGCGTAACGCCAAATGCCATGATGCAGCTTTTGCGAGCGCTGCGTAACGATCTGGCACGAAATAAAATGACATTTGGCGACATTATGCCTGTCGCAGGCATCGATAAAGGAACGCTTGAAAATCGATTTGATGCTGATTTCTCGACCGGCAGTGTCGTCGGGAAAACCGGCACGCTTGGCCAAACCGACGCGGGCGTAAGTTCGCTGGCCGGCGAGATAAATACACGAAACGGCAAATATCTCTTTGTGATATTCAATCAACGCGGCAGCGTTACACGATTCCGAGCTTTTCAAAATAACTTTGTATCACTTGTTCAGTCGCAATTCGGCGGCCCTGTTCCGATGGCCTACGATGCGGTTTCCCTCGAAACCCGGCTCGCGAGATCACGAATAAGCTATCCGGACGGACGGCCTCGCCGTGGCAACTAATATCGCACTTACCAAACCATCTGTTAAAGGGAGCACAATATTGCTCCCTTTTTTCTTTTTGCCGCCCGTGAGATAATTCCCGCTTGGCCGTTTGCGTTGGCCGCCTGTCAATGACCGAACCCGAAAACGAACAAAGCGGATCTGAAACACCGGGATCGCTGGCCGAGCCCGACGCCTCCGCTTCGGTCGTCGAATCCCAAACCGCACCGCCAGCAACAAAACAAAAGAGTGTCGCTAGGTCTGCAGGTATCGTTTCGATCGCGGTAATGTTCTCGCGCGTTTTTGGCCTTGTGCGCGAGATGATCTTTGCGCGTTATTTCGGCGCGGGCTTTCTCTACGATGCTTATGTTGTTGCCTTTCGTATTCCAAACGTCCTTCGCGACCTTTTTGCTGAGGGAGCGCTTTCTGCAGCCTTTGTAAAAGTCTTTACCGATTACCAGATAAACAAAGGTGAAAAGGAAGCCTGGCGACTGGCAAGCCTTGTCCTGAATGCTCTCGCCGTCGTGATGAGCGTCATCTGCATCGTCGGCATCATATTTTCACGGCAATTTGTCGATCTCGTCGCGGACGGTTTCTCACCTGAAAAGGCCGCACTTGCCACCACACTCACGCAGATAATGTTCCCGTTCATCTTGTTAGTTGCTCTTGCAGCAGTTGCGATGGGCGTGCTCAATACAAAAGGCGTTTTCGGCGTTCCGGCATCTGCTTCGACGGTCTTTAACATCGTCTCGATAATCTTCGGCCTTGGCCTCGCGTACTATTTAAGCGGCGGCGGATGGCTTAACTCAGGTGACAAAAACGCAATTCCTGACTTCCCTTCGCAATGGGCGATCATTGGAATGGCGATCGGGACATTGATCGGCGGCGCGGCTCAATTTCTCATGCAATTGCCCGCGCTTTTTAAGGTCGGTTTTCGCTTTACGCCAATTCTCAGTTTTACAGATCCGGGCGTGAAAAAAGTCATTGCTCTGATGACGCCGGCGATACTCGGCACATCTGCCGTTCAGATAAACGTTCTGATAAACACTTATTTCGTCTCGGGCATTGAGGGAGCACAGGGATGGTTGAGTTACGCGTTTCGCCTGATGCAATTTCCTATCGGACTCTTTGGCGTTGCCGTCGGAACAGCGGCAATACCCGTGCTTTCGCGGCTCGCAAGCGAAGGAAAAATAAAAGAATTTCGCGACACCGTTTCGTCGTCGATGAGTCTTGTCTTTCTAATGACGCTGCCGTCTGCCTGCGGCCTGATCGTTCTCGGCGAACCTATCGTCCGCCTCATCTACGAGCGCGGTAAGTTTGACGCCACAGCAACCAGCATGACTGCTATCGCTCTTGTTGGCTATTCGATCGGCCTGACCGGTTATGCCGCCATCAAGATCTTGTCGCCGGCGTTTTACGCGCTCAACGATGCAAAGACGCCAATGATCATCGCCGTTGCGTCGATAGGTGTGAATTTTGTCGGCAGCTACTTTCTTCGCGAATGGCTGTCGCACTACGGCGTGACAGAAGCAACGCCAAATGGCTACGGTCATGTCGGCGTTGCTCTTGCAACGTCTCTCGTGGCACTTGTTAACTTTTTTGCACTCGCGTTGCTCATGAGAAATCGCATCGAGCGCCTCAACGGCCGCGAAATTATCTTCTCTTTTTCAAAGATCGCGGTCGCATCAGCCGCGCTTTCGGCAGTTGCATATACGAGCTATTATTTTCTTTTGGCCGAATTCGGCACAGCGTTATTTACGATCAAAGTAGCAGAAGTTTTGATACCAATAGCCCTTGGTGGAATTACCTTTGTCATCGCCGCAAAGCTGCTGCATATTACGGAACTAGAACAAGCTTTTGGAACGATAAGACGAAAACTTGGGAAATGATCCTTGCGATCTTGGTTAAAAAATAATGATTGCACCGTTCAAAAACACTAACCCAAAGATCGATAAGTCTGCATTCATCGCCGGCAATGCTGTTGTGATCGGTGACGTCGAGATCGGTGAAGACTCGAGCGTTTGGTTCGGCTCCGTCATTCGCGGCGATGTCAATTTTATCCGTATCGGTGCGAGAACAAATATTCAAGACATGACCGTGATCCACGTTAGCTCGCATACGCATTCGACTGTGCTCGAAGACGAAATAACCGTCGGCCATCGCGTCGTCCTGCACGGCTGTCACGTTGAAAGCGGTTGTCTCATCGGCATCGGAGCAATTCTGATGGACGGTGTTCGCATTGGAAGAAATTCTCTGGTCGCTGCGGGCTCTTTGCTGACGCCCGGCACACAAATACCGCCTAATTCGCTTGTCATGGGCTCGCCCGCAAAGGTAAAACGCGAACTCACAGCCGACGAACTCGCTTATCTGAATAAGTCCTGGCGAAACTACGTAGAACTGAAAAAACAATATGAAACCACAGATGGACACAGATAAACACGGATAAGAATTGCTTTTGTATCTGTGTCTATCTGTGTTTATCTGTGGTTAAATCTTCTTAGCTATGGCAAGTACAAATCCAGCACGCGGTATGCGCGATTTCCTTCCCACTGATGTCAGAAAGCGCGAATATGTGATCGGCATTATCAAAGAGGTTTACGAAAGCTACGGCTTTGAGCCGCTCGAAACGCCCGCAGTCGAAAATATCGAAACCTTAATGGGCAAATACGGTGAAGAAGGTAATCAGCTTATCTTCAAAATACTTAAGCGTGGTGAAAAATTGGGAGAGTCCTTAGAGGCGGGAGGGTCTAGAGAGTTAGCTGACCTCGCTTTAAGATATGATCTGACCGTCCCGCTTGCCCGCGTAGTCGCCAATCACAAGAACGACCTGCCAAAATTCTTCAAACGCTATCAGATACAACCTGTCTGGCGCGCCGACCGGCCCGCTCGCGGACGCTTTCGCGAATTCTATCAATGCGATGTCGACGCTATTGGCTCGAACTCAATGGTCGTTGAGGCTGAGTTGATGTCGGCGGTCAGCGAAATATTCAAAAGGCTGGGGTTTAAAGATGTCGCGATCCGTCTTAATCACAGACAGGTTTTGACGGACATTCTCGATACTGCGGGCGTGCCGGCGGAGCTGCACTCCGATGCATTGATCGCTATCGACAAACTCGACAAGATCGGTGCCGAAGGCGTTGCAAAAGAACTAAACGACCGTGGGATCTCAGACGCGGCTTCAACGATGCTGATGGAGATCTTTGCAAAGACGCAAGAGATATTGAATCAGGAAAAAGACGTCAACCGCACCATCGTCGCCAATCTATTAAATATCGTCAGCAACGAAACCTTGACTGAACTCGGCCAGATCCTGAAGTTTGCGGATAAGGCTCCGATCCTGATTGATCCGAGCCTCGCCCGCGGACTGTCGTATTACACCGGAGCGATCATGGAAGCCAATGTTCCCGACCTTGCTGGTTCGCTCGGCGGCGGCGGGCGTTATGACGGACTGATCGGAATGTTTGGCAAGGAACAAATTCCGGCGTGTGGATTTTCGCTCGGCCTCGAACGCATCCTCGTCGTGATGGAAGAAAAAAATATGTTCCCACTGGGGATTGCCGCGTCAAATTCCGCCGACGTAATGGTTACCATCTGGAGCGAGGAAACTATCAACGAATCCCTAAAACTCGCAAACGAACTCCGCTCAAAAGGCATCCGCGTCACCGTCTACCCCGAACCCGACAAATTCGGCAAGCAAATGAAATACGCCGACACGATCAAGGTTCCGTTCGTCTGCGTCCTGGGAGAAAACGAACTCGCAGACAACAATGTGATTCTCAAGAATATGGAAACAGGCGGACAGGAATCCTTCAATAGATCAGAACTCGCCGCAAAGATCAAAACATCCTAGACAACAATGTACCGAAAACTTGAACCGAAGCTCATCACTGTGTTACGCGAGGGTTATACGCGAAAACAGTTTCAGGGTGACTTTCTCGGTGGGTTGACGGTCGGCGTAGTTGCCCTGCCGCTCGCTATTGCCTTGGCGATCGCATCGGGAGTAAAGCCTGAGCAGGGACTTTATACTGCGATCTTCGCTGGTTTTGTGATTGCCGTCCTCGGCGGATCACGGGCACAGATCAGCGGGCCGACCGGTGCCTTTATCGTCATCGTTTACGGCATCGTCCAGAAATACAGCTACGACGGCTTGGTCGTTGCGACCCTGATCGCAGGGGTATTGCTGATCATAATGGGCCTCGCCCGGATGGGTGCATTTCTCAAATTTGTTCCATACCCGGTCGTGATCGGCTTTACGTCAGGCATCGCCCTTATTATCTTTTCGTCGCAGGTGAGTGACTTTCTTGGACTTAAGCTTGAAAAAGTTCCCGCCGATTTTGTCGAAAAATGGATAGAGTATATTCGACATATTGCATCGATCGATCCCTATGCGATCGCGGTCGGCTCGGCGTCACTTTTGATAATTGTGCTCTGGCCGAAAGTGACTCACCGCGTTCCCGGCCCGCTGATAGCGATCCTCGCTATGACATTTGTAGTGCAATATTTTCAAATCCCGGTCGCAACCATCGCGACCCGATTTGGCGGAGTGCCGAGTACTTTACCAATGCCGCATTTCCCTATTGTCACATGGTCGTTGGTACAGGAGATGTTTTCACCGGCAATAACGATCGCGATCCTGGCGGGTCTGGAAAGCCTCCTTGCTGCGGTCGTCGCCGATGGAATGATGGGGACCCGGCACCGATCAAATATGGAGCTTATAGCCCAAGGTGCCGGCAACATCGTCTCCGTTATGTTTGGAGGTATTCCCGCCACCGGAGCCATCGCTCGAACCGCCACAAACATCAAAAGCGGCGGCACGACACCGGTTTCCGCAATTATTCACTGTGTTTTCCTGCTGCTTGTTCTCCTATTCATTGGCAAATGGGCGGCGATGATCCCGATGGCAACGCTTGCCGCGATCCTTGTCGTGGTCGCCTACAATATGAGCGAATGGCGGGAGTTTCGCCATTTATTAAGCAGCCCTCGCGGCGATATCGCGGTGCTATTGGTGACATTTTTTCTCACGGTCTTTATCGAATTAACGGCCGCCATACAGGTCGGTATCCTGCTTGCCGCATTTCTCTTCCTACAGAAAATGTCGACCGAAACGCACGTCGACGTCATTACTGATAATTTGAAAGAAGATGAAGAGTTTCAGGGACGCGATATGACCGATATCGAGATCCCTCGTGGTGTTGAGGTATTTGAGATCTACGGCTCGTTGTTTTTTGGAGCTGTTCGTCAATTTAAGGAGTCGATTCGTGTCGTCGTGACTAAGCCAAAAGTACTTATCCTCAGAATGAGGCAGGTCCCGACAATTGATGCCAGCGGAATCCATGTTCTTGAAGAGCTCGCTGATGAAGCATTGGAGAATGGTCAAATTATTGTGTTCTCAGCGGTTTCGCGAAGTGTATATCGCGTAATGCGAAAGAGCGGATTTGTCGACAAGGTCGGACGGAAACACTTTGCCGGTGACATTTTCACCGCTCTGGAGATCGCTAAAGCACATCTCGATCTAATTGATCTTGAGAGGACAAAATGAAGAAAATTATTGAGAACTATCACGCCGACGCGGTTTCATCTTTTCGTAATTATAAAAAAATGGCCGAGCGGGCCATTGAGCAGATCTCGGACGAAGAGTTTTTTGCGCTTATCGACTCGGAGGCAAATTCGATAGCTATCATCGTCAAGCACATCGCCGGAAATCTGCATTCGCGCTGGCGCGATTTTTTGACGACCGACGGCGAAAAGCTAGACCGTCATCGCGACACTGAGTTTGAGCTGATCGGCGACAGCCGTGAATCGTTAATGCAATTCTGGGCTACGGGCTGGCAGACGCTTTTCGACGCGCTCGATCTGCTGACCGCTGACGATTTCTCACGCACGGTGCCGATACGCGGCGAGCCGCACACAATTGCCGAAGCATTAAATCGCCAGATGACGCATTACGCCTATCATATCGGCCAGATCGTCCTGCTTGCCAAGCATTTCAAATCAGCTGACTGGAAAACGCTGAGCGTCCCCAAAAACAGGTCTGCCGAATTCAATCAATTCCTCGCCGAAAAGCAAGCCGCCGGTGAACCCAAAACCAACCGGCTCGAAGCTCCGTTCGAATTTTCAGAAACAGCACAGGAAAATTAGCCGCGATTCACAACAAATTGTGATGAATCAGAGAATTCCTATACAGGTTTTTCTGTGTTAACCTGTACTTTCGCGTCTTTATGAAAGCCATCTCCATCCTCGGCTCGACGGGCTCTATCGGCTGCAACACCCTGAAAGTGATCCAACATCTCGGCGACATACGTGTCGTAGCGATGGCCGCAGGCCGAAATATGAGGAAATTCGCCGAGCAGATCGCGGAATTTCAGCCTGAACTTATGTCCTGTGATGATCAGGGATGTGCCGAGATATTGGAACGTGAACTTCATACTCTCGGTGTAAAACCGCCGCAGATCGAACTCAATTCCGAGGGTCTCGTTGCGGTCGCGACTCATCCCGAAGCTGAGATCGTCGTTTCGGCAACTGTTGGTGCTGTTGGCTTTGTTCCGACTCTTCGGGCGATCGAAGCTGGCAAACGCGTTGCCCTCGCAAACAAAGAAACGCTCGTGATGGCTGGCGAACTGATGACAAAAGCTGCTGAAAAATCCGGCGCCGAAATTTTGCCGATCGACAGCGAGCACAACGCAATTCATCAATGCCTGCGCGGTGAAAATCGAGACGAGGTAAAACGTCTTATTCTCACGGCTTCGGGTGGGCCTTTTCGCGAATCGACACAGGGCCAGATCGAACGGGCGACTCGCGAGGAAGCCTTAAATCACCCAAATTGGAAAATGGGCGACAAGATCACGATCGATTCGGCGACGCTGATGAATAAAGGCCTGGAAGTCATTGAGGCAAAGTGGCTTTTTGGCTTCGATGCAGATCAAATTTCAGTCATCGTTCACCCGCAATCGGTTGTGCATTCGATGGTCGAAATGATCGACGGATCAGTGATCGCTCAAATGGGCGTCACTGATATGAAACACGCCATTCAATACGCACTCACCTATCCCGAAAGGCGAGAGAATTGTCTTCCGCCACTGGATATCGCCGGTCTCAGCCGACTCGATTTTGAAGAGCCGGATATTGACCGCTTCCCTTGCCTCGGTTTAGCTTACGACGCTCTAAAAGCCGGCGGCACAATGGCGACGGCGTTAAATGCAGCTAATGAGACCGCTGTACAGGCCTTTTTGGATGGCCGCATCAGGCTTTCAGAAATAGCCGAGATCAATGCCCAGGTTATGCAGGCTCACAAAAATAAGCCTGCCGCGGATCTTGAAACAATATTGTTGGCCGACGCTAAGGCTCGGGTCGACGCGGGCAAACTTCTGGCAGCAAGTGCCAGTACTGCGGCTATAACAAATTAGATTGACTGAATTTTACAGGGGTTTTACACTTTTAGTTTACAACTTAGTCCGCGTGAGCGGTCTCTAAGTTAGAGTTTTTATGCCAGATATTGTAATCGCAATTTTAGCCATTCTTTTTGTTCTAGGTGTTGCCATCAACATTCACGAATTCGGCCATTTTATCGTGGCAAAGTTTTTCGGAATGCGTGTCGAGGCTTATTCATTTTTCGGCCTTGGCCCTCGGCTTTTTGGGGTAAAGGTCGGACATACCGATTATCGCGTATCGGCGATTCCCCTCGGCGCCTATGTCAAGCTCTACGGCGATGACGCAACGGGGCCGCTCGAGGGCGGTGAATCAAAAGGTGACCCCGTTCCCGAAGGTGAATTATACGAACTGCGTCCGCGTTGGCAAAAGTTTCTCGTAATGCTCGGCGGTCCGTTCATGAACATCGTTCTTGCACTGGCGATCCCTTTCACAATGGCTCTGGTTTACGGCGTGCCGACCAATCCGGCGCCGATAGTGGGATTTGTAAAAGTGGACGGAGCGGCTGACAAAGCCGGCATCAAGGTCGGTGATCGCATTGTTAATTTTGACGGTATTGAAAATCCTTCCTGGAATCGTATCGAGGACGGTGCACTTTTGGTGCCCGACAAGCAGGTTCCGATCGCTGTCGAGCGTGAGGGACATCGGATTTCATTAAATATCTCGCCGTCAAAAGTTACTGAAAATGGCCAGTCGGGCGGTTTTCTTGATATGGCTCCCGACGCAGGAACAGAACCCGTTGTAGTTGGAGCTATCGACAGCGAGATGCCTGCGGCTTCTTCGGGGCTTCAAAAAGGTGATTGGATCACGTCGGTGAACGGAAAAGCGATCCGCAACACTCAGGAAATGAAGATTCTTATCGGCGAATCGAAAGGAGCGCCGATAACACTTAGTGTTAACCGCAACGATCAAAAACAAGAGATCACTACTTATGCGGTTCAAAAAAATAATGACTGGCTTATTGGAATCCGCTTCGACACTTCGCTGCTTACCAATCTCGAACCTGTCGGCGTTGGCGGCGCAGCCGCTGAGGCTGTCGATAAGAATTTGCGCATTCTGCGAATGACAGGTTCCGCATTAGGCCAGGTCGGCTCAGGCGAGCGTTCCGCGCGCGACACTGTTTCCGGACCTATTGGCATTGGACAGATAATCGTCACGACGGTCTTTGCCAGCGGCTTTTTCGGCCTTCTCGGCGTGTTGATGGCGATCAGCCTCAGCCTCGGCGTGATGAACTTGCTGCCGATACCGATGCTCGACGGCGGACAAATAATGGTACTCGGTATCGAAAAAGTGTTGTCATGGTTTGGCAAGACGCTTTCGATGGTCGCTAAGGAGCGCATTCAATTGACGGGTCTCGCCATTGTACTGGTGTTGATGGTGACTGTCATCTTCTTTGACGTTTCACGACTGATCTCGAAATAAAAGCAACCACAAATGGACACCGATAAAAACACAGATGGATTGATTGTGCATCTGTGTTAATCTGTGGTTTCATTTTTTGAAATGAGTAGAAAAACAAAACAGGTAAAGGTTCGTGATGTCGCTATCGGCGGCGGAGCTCCGGTCGTCGTCCAATCGATGACCAAGACCGATACGACCGATGTTGACGGCACGATCCGCCAAATCGAGGAAATGGTCGAGGCCGGATGCGAGATCGTCCGCATCGCTGTGCCTGACGATGACGCTGCTGCTGCAATGTACAAGATCCGCAAACGAACCGAAGTGCCCATCGTCGCGGACATACATTTTCATTACAAACTCGCTCTAAAGGCTCTCGACGCAGGCATCGATAAACTCCGCATCAATCCCGGCAACATCGGCCATATTGACCGCGTACGTGAAGTCGTTCGTGCCGCTGAGGCTCAGAAAGTACCTATTCGCATCGGAGTCAATGGTGGCTCGCTCGAAAAAGACCTGCTCAAAAAATACGGAACGGCCACGCCCGAAGCGATGGTCGAGAGCGGCATGCGGCACATCAAAATTCTCGAAGATCTCGGCTTTGGCGACATCATAATTTCGCTCAAGGCGTCGGACGTAACCCGTATGGTTGCGGCCTATCGCTTGATGGCCGCTCAGGTCGATTATCCCTTGCATCTCGGCGTGACGGAGGCCGGAACACCGTTTGGCGGCACCATTAAATCAGCGATCGGCCTGGGCGTTTTGTTGCACGAAGGCATCGGCGACACTATACGCGTAAGCTTAGCCGCCGAGCCGCACGAAGAAGTTCGCGTCGGTTGGGAAATTCTCAAATCTCTCGAGCTGCGTAAACGCGGTGTCACGGTCGTTGCCTGTCCGACCTGCGGGCGGCTTGATATTGATAATTTTGTCGAGATCGTCACCGAGGTCGAGCGCCGTTTGGCGCACGTTGAGGAACCGCTTCATCTGTCGATAATGGGCTGCGCCGTCAATGGCCCCGGTGAAGCTCACGATTCACAACTCGGCATCACGTTCGGACGCAATGTCGGGATGATATTCAAGGACGGCATTCCAATGCGCCGCGTTGCCGGCGAAGATATCGTCGAGGAGTTTGTAAAAGAAGTCGAGACCTTGAGAAAAGAAGGCTCAGCCGCAAAATCGCTCGCCGATGACAAGCCGCTGGTCCAAATTACATAAGAATATTCACCACAGAGACCGTGAGAAAAAGGTAAATTTGTCTCTCCGTGTCTCTGGTGAAAAATTCCTATGGAAACAAGATCGTAAACGGCCAAGCGGGAATATTTCTAACCACTCCGAATAGAAGCAGAACAACCATAAATATCCACAAGAACGCAGGCCGCGCAGGCCACATCGGTAATCCCTTCCCGCGTACAGCGAGCAGCATTAGCGAGATCCACAAATAGCCAAAGATCACTACCCAAACCGGTATCAGTGCATTAAAATCAAGAGCCGTCAAAATATCGCCGTGGAATAACGCATGAAATCCTCGTGTGAGCCCGCAACCCGGACACGCAAAACCGGTCAAGGTATACAGCGGACAAACCGGAAGAAAATTAGCGACAGAAGGATCAAAATATGCAATCGCTCCGGAACCAGCTGCTATCGCAGCAACGCCGGACGCGGCTATCGAACGCTCAGCGGCTGACGACAAAGTAAAAGGCGTAATTTGCTGCTCGGAGCGCATAGGCACAATAGGATCCGCGATTAGTATAGCTTAGGCTGCAATTGCCATAAACAACGCATCGGCAGCGATCTTTTTGTTGATGTTCACTGCAAGGTTTTCGCGAATTGTGTCTATCGCATTGAGCCACGCGGGAAGATCGGCGGAGTGTGCGTTTTTTGCCATTAGAGTAAGTTTGTCGGCGAGATCTGTATTCACAACTCGCTCCGCATCATTGCTGACGCTCAGCGTCCACACGTCATGGATCAATGACTGCAGGATATCGAGATTTTCCTCAAACAGATCTTTGTTCTTGGAGTCGTTCATTTCCTCGGCTATGCGCAGCATTGCGGCGCGGTCGCCGGTCTCGAGGGCGTTTGTGATAATGCGGAGCATTCTTTCGCGTGCTGCTCGAAATTTTTCGACATTAATTGAAACTGCCCTGCCGATACTGCCTCTGGACAGCCTTGCAGCAAGCCTTGCCTCATCGTGCGAAAAGGCTCGTTCTTCGATCAAAAATCGCTCAACATCCTCTATCGCGATCGGAGCAAACCGCAGCGTCTGGCAACGGGAGCGAATAGTCGGCAGCAGCGAATCAGGCCGTGAAGTAATGAGGAAAATATACGAACTAGCTGCCGGTTCTTCGAGCGTTTTTAGCAAAGCGTTCGAGGATTCATCGTTCATTTTGTCGGCGTCGTCGATGATAAAAAAACGTGCGCTCGCTTCATACGGCAGAAAGTGAGCATGTTTTTCCAGGTCGCGGATCGCATCGACAAGGATTGTGCGCTTATACGTAACAACCTTGCCGACATCGCTGTGTCCGCCAAAAAATACCTTTTGAAATTGCTCCTTATTTTTGTCGGTGGGTTCGTCAGGAATAACGAAGGTGTCGATACGAGTGCAGGCAGCGCAGACTCCGCAGCCTTCGCCGTCATTGGGTTCCGGACAAATAACTGCCTTAATAAGCTC
>CAZGSC010000074.1:0-16043 GCA_964528325.1 uncultured Chloracidobacterium sp.
GAGATCAGCGTACAGTTTTGAAACGACGGCGTGCGGTTTTCGGTGCCGATGACGACCTGAACATCGCCCTTTGCAGCCACATCGCGTTCGATGCATTCGGTTATGATCTGCATCAGCCGCGATTTTTCGCCTATCGTGTGCAGGAGTTCACGGAGGCGTTCGAGGTCGGCAAAATCGCTCTTAGTGAGAATATTTGACGTGCCGTCCACGAAAACTTCGCCGAGCCGGTCACCTTCGTCCTCGATACTCTGAGAACAAAGAATTACGGCCGTTTGAAGCAATTTGTCAAACAAGGCCTTTTCCTCGTGCATCAATGCGATGATCTCAGCACGGATCTCGGCCAGACTCTTTCCGGCAAATTCCGTATTCAGGTAATTTGCGGTGCGTTCGAGTTCCTCTTTTGCAAAGGTCACATTCAGCCGAATTATTTTGTTATGCACAATATTCGGTGCCGAGACCAGAACGACGAGGATCCGATTGTCAGAAAGATTGACAAACTCGATATGCTGCAGGCGATCACTCGCTAGTGATGGCGATACTACGATGCCTACATTATTAGAAAGAGCTGATAACAAGTGAGAGGTACGTTCCATCAACCTGTCCGGAGTTTCCTGAGTGTTCAAACCGTATTCTTCGCCTATGCGGAAAAGATCGTCGTTCGAGATACTCAGAACACCAAGCAGGTTGTCAACGTAAAACCTATAGCCGATATCAGTGGGGACGCGACCGGCGGAAGTGTGAGGCTGCTCGAGCATCCCCAGGTCTTCCAGTTCACCCATCACGTTGCGGATCGTCGCCGAGCTCAAACCGGAAGCGTTGGCAAACTTGTCTGCAAGCACTTTCGAACCTACAGGCTCGCCCGTGACAAAGTGTTCGTTGATAATGGCCGTAAGGATTATCTGGCCGCGGGAATCGGGATAGCCGGTTTTCTTCTCGGTTTCACGGACAGATTTTGGGGTGATTTGATGCATACGGCGAAATCGACGTATGCTATTCCCATATAAAGGGATAGCATTTTAACAATCGAAGTGTCAAGAAAAATCGTTAAACCAGTTTCAACAACAGAATCATCTCAACTAGAACAGATAAGGGAATTTTATGCCGAAGCCTTTCGCAAATACGATGCGAAACGCTCCGTTCCCAACATCTATGTTACATTTTACCCATATACGGGCATAAATCATACAATTCGCTTGCGAAACGGCGAGATCTTTGTCCGTATCGGCGACATCTGCCGCGAAATGCCGATGCTTAGCCAAAAAGGCCTCGCCTACATCCTGGTCGGCAAACTCCTGCGAAAGAAGATCGTGCCCGGATCCGACGAGATGTATTCGGCATACATAAAATCAGACTTTATTCAAAAAAAAGCTGCCGAAAGCAAGCTATCACGCGGGCGAAAGGTAGTTACGACCTCGAAAGGCTCGATCTACGACCTCGAAGAGATATTCGCAGCGGTAAATGCCCACTATTTTGGCAATGCCCTTCCGAAACCCATGTTGACCTGGTCCGCAAAAAAGACCTACCGCATCCTTGGCCATCATGACGCAACGCACAACCACATTACGATCAGTCAATCGCTCGATTCGGCTGAGACGCCGCGATACATTGTCGAATACGTTGTGTTTCACGAAATGCTTCACATCGCCCACCCGACAAAAACCATCAACGGCCGGCGCTATTTTCACACACCCGAGTTCCGCCGCGATGAACGGAAGTTTGCCAAATATGACGCTGCCGAAAGCTGGATCGAGCGGAATGTAGGCAAAATGAAGCGTGCCGCAAAACGTTCAAAATAAGCATTTCAGCCTGAGACAAATCCGACTATTTCCTACTTTTTAGCAATATTTACTATTTTTTCGCACTCGTTACTACCGTGAAACGAGGCTGAAACGCGTAAATAGTTGTAATGACGTGACTTAAGCGATTTGTCCCGCTCAGCCGTCGTTTTTACGAAAATTAGAAACCATGAACTGGTACTCGCCAGTGCTAAATTGTCAAATATCCGTATTACCCATAGACAATACTTTGTTGCAAGTATAGCGCAACTTGGAGTCACAGGCAAGAGGCAGGTTTCCGGTCTCAAACGGCGACAGAAATCAGTCCTGTGCCATTTGAGCGATGATCGAGCCGATCAGGCCAAAGTCGGAAACGGTGCGGCGCTCAATGCCGGTTTTTGTGAAGCGGGTTTCGGTGGAGTATCTCGTAACGAACTTTGCATTGTCGGACTTCCTTTGAGAAAGAACATCCATGACGGCTGCGGTCGTTATGGACTCGTTAGCAAATGTGATAACCGGCGATCTGCCTTTCGCAAACGAACTGAAATTCTCAAAATGATTTTCCGAAGCATCAATACAGGTCTTTATGTTCAGCGGATCACCTATAAGAACAAATCCCATCTGGCGTGCAAAGGCCAAGGTTCCGTCTTTTGATTGCCACATTTCTTCACCGTTCATTTTCAAAGGCGGTGCGGAAAAATCAACCTCATCGGATATCGACTTTTTCATATTTGCATAATCATCTATTCCTGCAATTACTACGAGCTTTTCGCCCTCATCATCGAGTCTTACTGTGACAATTTTTGAAGTCGCAGACTCTAAAAACAGTTCCGGATTCGCAATGCCATAAGGTTCAAAAAATATATTTGAAAACTCTGAAATTATTTTCCCCGCAAGTGCGTCGGTCTGTCTTTGAGCGGTCAGAAGTAAACTTCGCCAGGCAATACGGAGATCTTTAAGATCGTATCGGGTAACACTTGCGGCATTTGCAGGGGCAAAGATCTCAACAGTTGGTGAACCCGTTTCCGAAGAAACAATTGACTCACTTAATACCTGAGCAACCAGGGGAGATGTCGTGATCTGGTATTTGTCCTCAATTCCCTGCTCGGTCTTTGCCGCAGTCCAGCTAATTTCAGTGATCGAATTTCGCAAAAGCTGGGGCAGGATGCCTGCGATGGCGGATTGGACCTCGGAATCTTCGCTGGCTTCGGAAGCAAATTTCAGGCCGATGATGTTGGCGATTTGGGCGATGCCATCGGTTGAGACATACCCGGAAGCAAGGGTTTGCTGATCGGCGGGAGCGACTTTGCCGGATTTGATGATGCTGTCGGCTTCGCCGCGTTTTACGGAAAGGCATTTTTCGATCGCTGATTCGTCGTTTCCGAAATAGATAAGGCTGTCGATGACTAAGGCGTAGGCTTTGCGTCCGTCGGCGGCCGTCCAGGTAAAATATTTGCCTCCGTTCTTGTCAGTTTTGTCGAGAGTGGGTTGGCTGTCGTATATCTTTTCGACAAATGATCCGAGTTTTTTCTCGGCAAAGCCAACGGCTTGAAAGTTCCACGCGTGCGTGTCGGCGATGGCGACAAATCGCGGCTGGACGCGGCCAATGGATTGTTCTTCGCTGACTTGCTCTTCGGATGTTTCAAAGCCTGTGACGGTGACGGCAAGCTGGACGCCTTTTAATGCGGAAAAGTCCGGTTTGTCTTTTGCAGCTTCACTAAACGGTTTGCTGTCGATCAAAGGTTGTAGAGCACCGGCAAGGTCGTTCGTTTCGAGATAGACGAGCGAGTCTGCGGGAGCAAGAGAGCGCATGTCCGTAGGTTTGGTTGAACATGCCGTAAGAAAAATTAACCACAAATGGACACAGATAAACACAAATAAGAACAAGATGTGACCAGAACGTCTTGGCATAAATACTTTCTTTGGAGGTCTGCTTTTATCTGCGTTCATCTGCGGTCAAATAATGTTAAAATCCACTCACCTATGGAAGTATTCAACAAAGACATCTTACAAGGTAAGGTTGCGTTTGTAACAGGCGGCGGAACAGGGATCACGGGCGGCGTGGCGAGGGCCTTTGCCGAACACGGTGCAAAGATCGCTATCACGAGCCGCAAAGAAGAGAACCTGATCGCGATGAAACAACTTATCTCGGGACGAGGCGGTGAATGTTTTGCCATTCCAGCTGATGTTCGCGATTACGAAGCTGTCGAACATGCCATCGCAAAAACAGTCGAACATTACGGCCAGATCGATATTGTTGTAAACGGCGCGGCGGGCAATTTTCTTTGCGCTGCGGATCAGCTTTCGGCAAACGGTTTTGGGACGGTCGTTGATATTGATACAAAAGGAACGTTTAATGTCTGCCGCGCTTCGTTCGAAGCATTAAAGGAATCGAAAGGGCAGATACTGAATATCTCCGCGACACTTCATTATCTTGCGACGCCGATGCAGATACACGTGTCGGCAGCAAAAGCAGGTGTCGATGCGATCACACGAAATCTGTCAGTTGAATGGGGCCGACACGGCATTCGCGTAAACGGCATCGCTCCGGGCCCGATCGAGGATACGGAAGGAATGAAGCGTTTGCTGATACCTGAATTAAAAGAAAAGTTAGTGAGAAAAATTCCTGTCGGAAGATTTGGCAGGATAGCAGATATCGAGAATGCTGCTTTGTTCTTGGCTTCTGATGGGGCGAGCTACGTTAATGGAGTGACATTGGTCGTTGACGGCGGCTCATGGCTGCTGGGCACGAGTTTGATGTGACAGCGATGTTGCTGGTAATCGACAATTACGACTCCTTCACTTACAACCTCGTGCAGTATCTGGGTGAACTTGGGTCGCAAATGCTCGTCATCCGGAATGACGAATTGACGGTCGACAAGATCGAAAATGATCTCAAGCCTGAGAGAATATTGATCTCGCCCGGGCCGGGAACACCGGATTCGGCAGGAATCTCATTGGCAGTGATCGAGCGTTTTGCAGATAGTTTGCCAATATTGGGGGTTTGTCTCGGGCATCAGGCGATAGGACAGCATTTTGGAGGCAAGGTCGTAAGAGCTCCGGAGCCTGTTCACGGCAAGCCTGTGATCATCGATCACGACGGCAAAACGATCTTTCGAGATCTGCCAAATGCATTCGCGGCCGGGCGCTATCATTCGCTTATCGTTGACCGCGACAGCCTACCCGACGAGTTGGAAATATCGGCGACGTCGCCCGACGGGCTGATTATGGGCCTCCGACACAAGACCAAAAAGATCGAGGGTGTGCAGTTTCATCCCGAATCTATCCTGACCGAGCATGGCAAAAAGTTATTGCAAAACTTCATCCGTCTTTGAGATAGTAGAAATAGGGGGCGTGTAATATTTTTACAGGTCCTCGCTCGTCTCTCGCGCAGATCCCGCAAGCTCACAATATGTCTGGAACTAAATCTAACTGGCTGCTTTCGGCGCCGATCTCAGCAACCAATCCGAAAGCTGAAACCCCGCTCTTCCCTTTTCTTGCGCGTCTTATGCGAGGCGACGATCTGTCGATGCTCGATGCGGCAAAATTTTTCCGCTCGATGACAGATACGGGAATTGGATCGATCCAGATAGCAGCGGCGCTGACAGCACTGACCGCTAAGGGCGAGACATTTGAAGAACTTGCCGGGATGGCTGGCGTGGTTGGTTCCCTCGCAATCAAAGTCAGATCACAAAAAAAGGCAGTCGACATCGCCGGCACCGGATCATCGTCTGCAAAGACCTTTAATGTCTCAACGGCAGCGGCCTTTGTCGCCGCCGGCGCCGGGCTTACGGTTGCAAAACAGAGCAATCGCGGCATTACCAGCAGATCCGGCAGTGCCGATGTGCTCGCGGAACTTGGCGTAAGGGCCGCTGCAGAAGCTGACGCTGCGCAGGCGAGCCTCAGCGGTGTCGGCCTTTGTTTTCTTTTGGCGCCGAAATTTCACCCTCAGCTACGTCGCATCGCGGATGTTCGCGGCCGCTTAGGAATTCGTACATGTCTCAACATCCTAGGCCTTTTAGCAAATCCTGCGGCGGTCTCGCATCATCTGATAGGCGTCTGGCACCGGTCGCTGGTCGAACCGGTCGCAAAGGCTCTCGCGTTGATGAAAGCCGAAAATGCATGGGTCGTACATGGTGAAGATGGCCTTGACGAGATCACTTTGAATGGAGAAACGTCCATTGCTATTGTCAAAAATGGACAGGTTCGAGCATTTACACTTTCGCCCTCGGATTTTGGCCTCAAACGCGGACGGATAAGCCATCTGAAAACAGATTCTCCGAAAGAAAGTGCGAGCATTATCAGTGATGTGCTCGCAAGCCGTAACCGCGACGAGGCTCGTTCACTCATCGTTATGAACGCCGCTGCCGCGCTGGTAGTCGGCGGCATCGCCAAAGATCCAATGCAAGGAGCCCGGCTCGCCGAGCAAAGCATCGACAGCGGGATGGCCCAGAATAAACTCGATAGATTGATCCAACTTACAAATAAGAAGTAATTTGCGATTTCAGATTTGCGAATTGCGATCGCGATAGTTAACTTGAGAATCGCAATGCCCTTTAGTTGGATCTACGCAAAAATCATCTGCGCACGAAATCGACTTTACGATCTCGGCATTTTTGATTCGTTCAATTTAGGTGCAAAGACGATCAGCATTGGAAATATCACTGCTGGCGGAACCGGAAAGACGCCGCTCACAGCTTATGTCGCCGAAATTTTAGCTGAGCGTGGTGAACTTGTCTGCATTTTGACGCGCGGATATGGCCGCCAAGATCCGAAAAAGCGCGTGCTGGTTAGTGACCGCGAAAGAATTCTTGCCGGTCCCGGTGAAGCCGGTGACGAGCCGTTTGAATTAGCTCAGAGTCTGCTGGGAAAAGCTCTCGTGATCGCCGACGCGGATCGCGTTTCTGCCGCTGAGTGGGCAAGGCGAAAATTTGGCGTCACCGCCTTTGTTCTTGATGACAGCTTTCAGCATCGCAGGGTTAAACGGGATGTCGATATCGTTTGCATCGACGCAACTGATCCATTTGGCGGCGGCAAGATGCTTCCCGCCGGACGCCTGCGGGAACCCGTTGCCAATCTTAAGCGCGCAGATATCGTCATCATTACGCGTGCCGATCTGACAGATGATATTTCGGATCTGAGATCCGATATTGCTGAGTTAAGCCATGAGTCGGCGGTCTTCGAAGCAAAAAACAAGATCACCGGTGTCGTTTCATTTGAGGAGTTTGCTGCTAATAACGGCAAGCCCTGTGCTGATCAAGTAGGATCGCCAGCGTTTGCTTTTTGCGGTATCGGAAATCCCGAAAGTTTTTTCAAACAGCTAAGACTGGAAAAGTTTTGTGTCAACGCAAGTCATACCTTTCGCGATCACCATACTTACACTCAGACAGACATTAACGAGATCACAAGACAAGCGAAAGAGAGCGGTTCTCAATTACTTTTAACCACGGCAAAAGATGCAGTGAAATTAACGGGCCTGAAATTCGAGATTCCTTGTTACGTTGTGAAGATAAGAACTGCGGTCAGTGACGAGACTGCGTTTGCGGCGTTGCTCTAACGCTTTTTTGACGGCGGTTCTTTTTTGTCGCCCCAGTAAAAAAAGCGCACTACGAGAACATAAACCGCAATGCTCAAAAACAATAAGATAAAAAAGAAAACGATCAGCCATGTGAGGGGTGACATTTTACGCGGCCTCCTCTTTTCCCGTTTCGTTTGAGTCTATCCAGCCTGAGACGATGCTGTAGTGCCCACGGTGCTCAAGTATATGGCGGTAGATAACGGTGGCGACCGCTACGATCGGTATCGAGATAAAAACGCCGGGTATGCCGGCGACCTGTTCACCTGCAAGGACCGATAAAATGATCGCTAATGGATGCAAGTGTATTCCTCCACGGACAATTCGCGGATATGTCACATAATCATGGACGATCCTCAGGACGATAAGGAATATCGCAACATAGAGAGCCTTCCATGGATCGTCTGACGCCGCCGCTGTCAGCGTCACGGCGATCCCGATTGTCAATGGGCCAAGCAGCGGAACAAACTCAAATATTCCAGCTAAGATCCCCAATAGAAGCGCGTATTTCAGGTCAAGCAGATAGAATCCGAGCGTGCACAAAGTTGCGATTATCAAACACGAAATGATCTGTGCCCGCGTATAGGCGGCGAGTGTTTTGTTCACATCTTCCAGCACCGATTCAGCTCGGGCGCGCAGGCGTCCGGACGGAAACATCCGCAGCACTCCAACTCGGAAAATATTTGCATCCTTCAAAAAGAAGAACGAAAGTATCGGCACCAGGAAAAACCACGGCAGATATGTCACGGACAACAATACAAAATTGCCCACGGCGGCTGTTATGTCGCTACCCAGATCGGTAACTTTCTTATTGAGTTCGGCCTGCACCTCGTCCGGAACTCTAAGCCGGTCAAAGCGGCGATTTATCTCAACAGAACGAGCACGGATCGCCTGACTATATACCGGCAAATTGGTCCCAAACTCTTTGGCCTGATCGACAACGCGCGGCGCAACGTATGAGATTGCTCCGCCCAGAACCATAATTACAAAAATGTACGCGATCACTATCGCGAATGAGCGAGGCATCAATTTATCGAGATTACGATCCTTGAACGGCCGCCGGATAACTCTCACCAACGGATCGATCAGATAGGCCGTAAAAACCGACAGAATGATCAGAAACAGGAGCGGCGTGATAGAGGTGACGATCCTCTCTACCGAACCGGCAATAAAAAGAATGACCAGCGTGATGATCACGACCCGAACGATAGAACGAACGGACGGCGATGATGGATCCAACTGGACACGATGCCGCGTCGGTTCGTTTCCTACGGACTCTGTTTTGTCGATCTTGATCTCCGGCGATTGTTGGTCAGCCATAATTTACACACTATAGCCTATTTGTTCGAATTTGCGTTGATATTTGAATTCCCGTCCGGCGGTTCAGAATGATCTTCAACCAAAAACCGTCCATTTAGGGCCGATAAATTATCTTTTGGGAGTTCGAAATTTGATCCGATCAATACAGCCTTATCACTGTCACTTTTAACGCGGCGATTTGTATCGACGGTCAGTTGCTTTATTACACGCACATCGTCTGCATCGATCGTCTTTCCATCACGGCGTCTGAGCGCATAAATAAATACGAACCCGGCCGTGTGCATTGCGTTCAGGTCTTTTTCAAATGACGGCTTTTCCTCGACAACCTGTATGGGCGTTTCGTTTCCCGAACGCAATACACCTTCGTTTGCCCCGCAGCTTGCGAGCACGAATGGGAACACCAATAAATAGATCGCAGACGATCTAATTTGCCTCGTTACCCTCATCGAGATTCGCATCCAGGTTTTCTGCACCATTGTCTTCTTCGTCAAGAATATTTTTCTCTTCTGTTGTTTCCGGCGCTTCATCTTTCATTTCATCAGGCGGCTCGCCTTTGGTTTCTCGGATCATCAAGAGCCGCGCCTCGTCGTCCTCATAAACCGTTTCTACCCAACCGCTCTCAAGCGCTTTTGCGATCATGTCCACGTTCTCTTTGGCGTCCGCAAAAATGTAGTTCGCACCGAACCGGTCGCGTATCTTTGGCGCCGGATCATCCGTTTTGCCTTCGGTCAGTTCCTTGAGTAAGGTGTAAAGGCTTGGATCTGCCGAGTAAAGATAATTCGGGTCGAGGCCGTAAACATATGTATGTTTCGTGTCGAAAAAGAAGAGTTTTGGAAAATCGTCCCAAGTGCAATTAAAGATCCTCTCGCCTTTAGGGATATTTTCCGCTCCGGTCTCATCGAGGCCGGTCGCCCATTCCATTGCTCGGCGATATTTGTCCGCAGGTTCGTTGCTCGATATGTTATCGATCATTCCCGGCACATCAAATCCAAATGAATGCAGTCCGGTCAGGTTATACATCCAAAAAATGCAAAGTGCGATGCCCAAAACCCAAACGGATGCCTGACGCGCCGCGGCCAGCCATTCGCTCCGTTGTTTTGGCTCATGCAAATACTGATCCTCAACCGAACTACTTTCTAACTGAATTTCCGAAGACCGTATCTGGGTAAACGCAAGCCAACTGAATGCCGAAAACAATATGGCAAATGGCGGAAAGTACTCAGCAAATCGTTTTGAACGAAACTGCGACGCCAATAGAATTGTCGTAAACGCCAGAAAAAACGCTGCCTTTTCCGGGAGTTTGCCGCCGCGCGGAATAAACAGGATATATCCGAGCAGCATCGCGAGTAGGGCGATCGGAAAATTCAAGAGAAGTTCGTTTCCGTAATATGGATACCATTCACCCCCGACTGCAACTGCAAAGTCACCGCCGATCTTAAATTTCTCGGTAAAATGCTCGACAAAGAGATAAATGTTGTTCGGAAAGTAAGGATTGATAATGTTGCCGAGGATCATTCCGCTCGTTGTGTACGCGAGCGGCTGCCATTCGAATCTTCGTTCGTTCCACAGTATGACGATCGTCCAGATCATCGCTGCCAGCCAAAGCAACGGAAACAGGCTGTATGTCCATACGAACGCAAACATCAATGGAAGCAGCCACACATATTTTCGCTGGAAAAGCAGATGAATGCCTAGCACCGAAATGATGATCGTCAAAGGCGGAGCCTTTGCCATATTCATCCGATAGAAAAAAGCGTTCGAGCAGGTCATTATCGCGGCAAGCCATACTAATTGGTTTTGCACGCCATAGCGAAACAGCATCCAGTAGACCGAAAATATGGCGAGTGTTGAATAGAAAACAGCCGCGACTTTCGCCGCCGTAACCGGCTGGAAAAACCACAAGAACGGGATCTGAAGCAGATGAAAGAGAAAGTGGTGATCGGCGTAATCCTTGGGGTTGAGCACTGTCAGCGGCAGCCATTCAAAAGTCGGCAGCCACTTGCCCTGTTTGAAGTTCTCCCAAAGCAGCGACGACCATTTAATGTGGTAGTAGCCGTCCCAATCGCCGCAACAGATAGCGTCGGTGCGCGTCTGCAAAAACGTCATCACCATCGCGATCGCACAAAAACCGAAAATGAGATATATGACACGAACAGCCTGCTCGGTTTCGAGAAACTCGCTCCAACTCAGCTTGGACTCGGCAGATTCCTCAGCCTGTGTTTCCGGTGCCGGCTCTTCGGAGCCTGGTATTTCGGGCGTTTCGTTAATAACTTCGTCCATGAAAACAAGAATCGAATTGCGGTCAGGAGAAAAAAGACAGATTCAACTGAAAAAGTATCACGAAAGATAATGAAAATCTATTGCCACTTTGCTTCGAATGCACCGAATCAATAAAATCTAACATTCGTAATGTATCCAAAAGGAAATTTGTTCATACCGGCGTCGCACGGGCAGCTTGAGGCAATATTGAAAGAGCCGCAAAGCGAAAGTCGCGGCGCAGCTCTGGTGTGTCATCCCCATCCGCTCGGCGGCGGAACAATGCATAATAAGGTCGTATTTCGTGTTGCTGCGGGACTGATTGACGCAGGAATGACAACCCTGAGGTTTAATTTTCGTGGCGTCGGAGCCTCAACAGGAGTGCATAATGAGATCGAAGGCGGCCGCGAGGACGTACATGATGCCTTGAACTATCTGGGATCAACATTTCCGGGTGAAGAGATCACGCTTGCCGGTTTTTCATTTGGTTCCCGGACAGGAATGGAAGCTGGAATGGTCGACGATAAGGTTGTTCGGCTTATCAGTATCGGCACACCAGTTGAGAAATACCACGATTACGATTTTCTGGCCGAGGTGAAAAAGCCGATCCTCTTTGTGCATGGCGACAAAGATGAGTTTTGCTCCGTTGAAGCTCTCAGATCGCTGACCGACAAGATCCCGCACGCTGAGGTCGTCATTTTCGAAAACTGCGGACATTTTTTCGACGAGCATTTGAATGAGTTACGTCAAACGGTATATGAATGGACAAAAGGAAAATTAGCCGCGGATAAACGCAGATAAGAAAATAATGTTCTGATCCGCGCTTATCCGCGTAAATCTGCGGCAAAATAGTTTCCTGGCGTAAAATCAAAATATGGAACAAGCACAAGCAAGAGATGCGGCGATAAGGCTCACGATGATGCCGCGCGATACTAATGCTCACGGCACGGTATTCGGGGGCATTATTCTGAGTTACATTGACGTTGCCGGCGGTGTCGAGGCCGTTCGGCACACGAGGCATAACCGTTTTGTAACCGTTGCGATGAAAGAGGTCATTTTTCACGAGCCGGTTTTTATTGGTGATCTGGTCAGCTTTTATGCACGGACTCTGCGTGTCGGTAATACTTCGATCACCATTCACGTCGATGTCGAGGCCGAACGTTTCGGCACGCCCGGCATTGTGGTTAAAGTGACCGAGGCCGAGGTCACTTTTGTAGCCATCGGCGAAAACCGTGAGAAGGTAAAGATCGGGAAATAGATAGCTACTTTGCCGCAAACACGCTCAACGCTTAGAATAAGAAAATAGGAGAATTTTTAATGCCACATATAACTGCCGAAACGGCAAATGGAACAGTTGAATTTGATGCGGAAGCCGGAACAAAGCTCGTGCTTGCGATAGAGGATAACGGTGTAGACATTCTGCATCGCTGCGGCGGCAATGCTCGTTGCACGACGTGCCGCGTCGAGGTTTTGTCTGACAATGTCGGCACACGAACAGAAGATGAGGCGGCGATACTTTCAACTAAAGAAGGCATCAGCGATATTACGCGGCTTTCTTGCCAGATCAGGCTTTCGGATGATATTCACGTTCGCGTTATAAATCAGGCATGCGTAATGGGGATCGATCCCGGAACACGGCCGGAGGATTAAGAAATTAGGAGACAAGGAGAACATGGGAACGACTACTACTTACACTGCAAAAACATTTGACCTGAGCGATCTGACCGGCATTTCGAACGAAACGCTCGCGATGCACTTCAAGCTATACGAAGGTTATGTAACAAACACGAACACCTATAACCAGCGCATCGCAGATATGATCGGTGCGGGTTCGCTTGATGCGACGCAAGTCGCTGCGTTTAGCGAAATCAAACGCCGTTTCGGGTTTGAATACAATGGCATGGTGCTGCACGAATATTACTTCGAAAACATGATGAAGAACGGTACGGGCGATCCTTCGACGGGCGATGCATTCATAAACGCCGCCGAGGCGAGCTTTGGCAGCTACGATGTGTGGAAGGCCGATTTTGTCAACACCGGCAAAATGCGAGGCGTCGGCTGGGCCGCGTGTTATCAGGACCCGTCAAACGGCGCGATCTCGAACCACTGGATCAACCTGCACGAAACAGGTAATGTCGCCGGCTACAAGCCGATCCTGATAATGGACGTTTGGGAGCACGCGTTCATCAAGGATTACGCACCAGTCGACAGGCCAAAATACATCGAGGCGTTCTTCTCAAACATTAATTGGGGTGTTGTCAATTCGCGGCTCGGGTAGTTACAAAAAAAGTTTGAAACCACAGATATACACGGATCGACACAGATAAGAATATCTGAGTTCATCTGTGTTAATCTGTGGTTTATAGTTTTATGATCGAGGAAAAGGTTTTAGTTCAGAATTTCCTTAACCGCAAACAGCGTGAGCGGTTGAAAAAGCCCGAATGGCTCAAGATCAAGCTTGGTGACCCGCGAAATCAGAACGCGGTTCTTGATTTGATCTCCGGCCTCAATCTGCATACGGTCTGCCAGGAAGCGAAATGCCCGAATATTTTTGAATGTTGGACGGACAAAACGGCGACCTTTATGCTCGGCGGCGACACCTGTACGCGCCATTGCGGGTTTTGTGCGGTAAATAAAGGCAAGCCGATGGACCTCGATCCGCATGAACCTGTCCACGTTGCTGAGGCCGTAAAACATCTCGATCTCAAACACGCTGTCATCACGTCAGTCAATCGCGACGATCTGCCAGATGGCGGCTCAAAGCACTGGGCAGAGACGATCTTTCGTGTGCGCGAGATGAATCCCGAATGCAAGGTCGAAGTGCTGATACCAGATTTTAACGGCGACGAAGATGCCCTGAATAACGTCCTTCGCGCGCGGCCCGACGTTCTCAATCACAATACAGAAACTATAGCCCGGCTTTACCGCCGCGTTCGCCCTGACGCGATCTATGAACAGTCAATGGAACTGTTAACGAGAGCCGCACATTGGCGTGACACTCATCAACCGACGATGCTGACCAAGAGCGGCATCATGGCAGGTCTCGGCGAAAACTTTGAAGAGGTCGTTGATCTGATGCGTGACCTGCGCAAAGCCTCGTGCGACATCATGACGATCGGCCAATACCTGCAGCCATACGAAAAACGTTTGCCAGTCGAACGCTACGTTACGCCTGAGGAGTTCGCCGAGTGGAAACGCATCGGAGAGGATATGGGCTTCAAACACGTCGAATCGTCACCGTTGACACGCAGTTCTTATCACGCACGACAGCAAACCGTATCAGGCAACCCCAGCTGATTAGCTTACTTAGCACATTACCCACCCCCTTCTCAATCAATCTCCTGGCTCTTTCAAAATATAAAAGGTTTGTGATATTGACAACTATGAGTACTTATAGTACTATATAGTCCTATTAAGTATTGCGGGAGACTAAAACATGCATAAAATCGAAATTGACGACAAAGTGTTTAAGGAACTGCAGAACCTTGCCGTTCCATTTGTGGATACGCCCAATACGGTGTTGAGTCGACTTCTTTTTGATAAGAGGCCAATACCCAAAGTAAACCGTACTAATAGTAATAAGACCGGCACGAGCGATGCATTCACAAGAGAAGTGGATACGCTTTCGACAGAAGCTTATATAAGAAAAATATGGCAAGAAAAATTCAAAGGCACGCCGAGACAAACCAAACCATTCAGGATGATGTTTGAAAACCAGTCTGATATAGTTTATTTTCAGAATTTCAATAAGACGGGAGCGGAAAATCTTTGGTTTCGATTAAACGCAGCCCCACTTCGAACAATGCGATCGAAAAAGCAAAAAGCTTGGGTCTGCTTTACGAATCCGGCTGAAAACTACGGATTTCTTATTCCACTAACTGAAATTGAAACGAAAATCGATTCAAGTGGTTGGGATCGGGACGAGTGGGAAGTTAATATCCATGTCTCAGAATCGAGGTGGCGTGAACTTGACTGGAGATTAGATCGCTTTGAGTTTAATTTGTAGATTAGAAGTAACAATCTGAGCAAGAGCACAAGAACACTATGAACGAAACCGATAAACAAGCAGCTATTGACGTCCTGAACAAGATCCTTGAACTCGAGTTGGCCGGCGTGGTGCGTTACACGCATTACAGCCTGATGGTCTTTGGCTACAACCGTATTCCGATCGTGTCATGGCTTAAGGGCAATGGTGACGAATCGTTGATGCACGCTCACAAAGCGGGCGAATTTGTTACGATGCTTGGCGGGCATCCGTCATTGAAGATCGGGCCGCTGCTTGAAACCGAGAAACACGACATCGGCGACATCTTACGTGAAAGTCTCGAACAAGAGAAATCGACCCTCGCGGCTTATCGCGAACTGCTTGCGCTTGCGGAAGGCAAATCTGTTTCGTTGGAAGAATACGCCCGTGAGATGATCCTCCTCGAGGAACTTCATCTCGACGAGGTCAACAAGATGCTTCGTAAGCCCGGCGAGATCGAGCCATTCAAAGAATAACGCGTGAAGATACTCGAAACCGAAAGACTCAATTTACGCGAAATAGACTCCGCTATCGATGCGGAGTTTATTTTTGAACTGCTCAACACGCCGAAATTTCTAAAATACATCGGCGACCGCGGCGTGCGTTCGGCTGCGCAAGCGAGAGAGTTTATCGAGAACCGTTATCGGCAGAGCTATCGTGATCACGGTTATGGACTTTATACGGTCGAACTAAAAGGCGACAACACTCCGATCGGCCTTTGCGGATTTGTTAAGCGCGACCATTTCGAATTTGGCGATGTCGGCTTTGCGTTTTTGCCTGCGTTTGAAAGCAAAGGCTACGGTTTTGAATCTGCAAATGCTGTCATGGACTTTGGACGCGACAAACTCGGCTTTACAAAGGTTCTGGCCATCACTTCACAGGACAATGATGTTTCGGGTAAACTCCTCGAGAAACTTGGGTTTCATTTTGAGCAGATATTCACATCGCCCGAAGGTGAAGATCTGAAACTCTTCGAAAAGCAATTATGAAGTACGGCCTCATTGCAGGTAATGGCCAATTCCCTTTTCTCGTTGCGGAAGGAGCTCGCAAAGCGGGCACTCCGTTAGCCGTCGTCGCGATCAAGGAAGAGACA
>CAZGSC010000075.1:0-16009 GCA_964528325.1 uncultured Chloracidobacterium sp.
GATGTCGAAGGCTTCGAGCACGAAGAAGTGGCCCGAATACTCGGCTGCAGCGTCGGCACTTCAAAATCGCAGCTTCACAAAGCACGTCTCAAACTGCAAAAGCTTTTGAGAAAGAAAGCAAATCCGCGTCTTGTCGGACTAAACGCATAATATATTCGAAATAATTAATAAAAAGAGGCTGTCTGAGTTTTTCAGACAGCCTTATTTTTTGCCGGAATTCTGCCTTTAGAAGCGTTCAGGCTCAGAATATAAAGCGGATCCCATAACGGATTGTGCGTTTTGCCTGATAGGCGGCCGGCACGTTGTAAAACGGATTGTGCCCCATAGAAGCCTGCGCAGCCGCGACCAATTCGGGGGAACCGTTGAGTTGAAATGTCTGGTAGGCCGAGATAAGCAGGCATTGCTGCTGGTTCGCGGGGTTGGCGGCGCAATTTGCCTGCTGGGCCGGGCTGACCAGATGGAAATTTGGATCCAACGGGTTAAAGTTTGACGTGTTGATAATATTGCCGCCTTGTCCGCTTGGGTTGAGGCCGCTCGTTATCACGATGTTCTGATTAAAGACATTAAGAATGTCGGCATCCAGCTTCAGCGTAAACCGTCCTTCGTGGCCGAAACTGATATTGTGATGGACGGCAAGATCCGTCTGCGTGAACATCGGAGTTCGTCCCTGATCGCCGCGCCGGGTAAGGACGATCTGCGAAACGTTGTTGATGTCAACGAACGTCGTTATCACCGTTCCGCTCTGGGCAGTGGTGAACACGGAAAAGTCTGTCCGGTTTGATTCCCAAAGTCCGAGCTTATTCCACCTGAGACTGTAGGCGCCGAAAGCCTTGAAGACCTGCGGCCGGTCGGTCGCAAGTCGTCCGTTATCCGGCCCGCCCGTTGCGGTAAACCCTGCGTGAGGCTGGTCAAAGTAACGTTCCACGTTCAGGGCTGTTCGTCCTTCTTCGTCGGAACTTGCGAGTCCGCTATAGTTGCCATAAAGCCGGCTGTAGGTGTAGTTAGCGCCGAAATAATAGTCATCCGCAAACCGCCTGTCCAAACGCAGCTCGAGCGCGTCGTATTGACGCTTTGGTTTAAGAGCGAGCAATCCGAACGCGTCAGCTTGCTGCTTATAAAGTCCTTCGCCGGGATTGCCGATAATGTAATACTCGCTGCCCTCCGCGTTGGGAAATCCAGCATCTTCGATCGCATGAATAACCTGTTTACGTGTGTAACGGGCAGTCAGATTGTAGTTGCTTGTTATCTGACGTTGAAAGCTGAACGTAATTTCCCGCTGCGTAAACGGTTTGATATCAGGATCAACTCCGCCAACCTGGGTCAGCGGCCCGCCGCTGTTCGACGAAATTCTAAAGTCGACATCACAGCGAACACGTCCGATCACCGGCGTCAGCGTATTTAGAGGACATGCGCCGCCGGGAATTGGGCCGCCGCCCGGGCCAAAGATCGTGTTTCTGTTCATATCCCGTAACGTATCGCCGGGAAACCACTCAAAGAAAATATCGTGGAATTGATCGGCGCCAAACGCACTGCGGGCCAACGGAAGTTTCATTCGGTCGTGATACATTCCATAGAACGCCGAAAGCTTCGTCTTGCCGTCACCCGTCAGGTCGTAGGCCGCTCCCAGCCGCGGGGCTATTTTCTTGCCCCATCCAAAGGTCATTCCCGGCAGGCCCACAGCATAACTTGGGATATCTTCGTTCTCGAACCGGACGCCGAGATTCAATCTGAGGTTTTTGCTCGCCTGCCAACCGTCCTGGATATAGAGGGAATGACTTGAGCTGCTCACGTCACCGGTTGTCATAAACGTCGAAAGCCTGCCGGAGCCGATCGCTCCCGGCGTAGAAGGGATGTTCCGTCCTGCATAGGCACCGACCAAAGCGAGGCCAGTAGTTCCCGAACGCAGCGTGATCTGGTCCGTCGTTCCCATGAGAAGCTCATTGCCTATCTTGTTGAATTGGTAACCGCCCTTGATCTCATGACGTCCGCCCGCGGTGAACATATACGCCGCGTCGGTCTCAAATTGATCGCGCGAGGTTGCGTCGTATTCTGTTTTCGTCACCGACACGACGCCGTTGGGAGGGCCGGGTGGCGATACCCTTACGCAGCCAAAACCGGGTGGGAATTGCGAAGGGCTGAATGGAATACTTGTGCAAACGACCCGCGGTTCATCAAGGCTGAGGATGCCATACGTTCCCAGCTTCTGATTGAGGAAATTGTGGCCTCCGCGGGCGGTGATGATCAGGTCATTGGTCGCCGTGTATGTGCCCGAGCCGAAGACGCTCATCGCGTTTTGCCGGCCGCCGTTTGGAACGTAGGTATTTGCTCCCTCAATGGTCGAGCTGCGTTCTCTGCTGTACGAAGGAATAAAGCCGTTTTGCGTGATCGGATTCCAGCTGAATTTACCCATCAAGCTCAGTCTGTTGAAAATCTGAGCGTCCAGACGAGCCAAAGTGTTTTCTTTTCGCTGATCAAAAGTGTATGTTTCAACCGGCGCATGACATGGATACTCGCCTCCGAACGGCCCGCAAGTTGCGCTCGGTGATTCAAAATGCAGCGTTCGGCGTTGGCTGTAGATCTGCGGCGCGTAAGATGCAAAGAACCACAGGCGATCTCTGATGATCCGCCCGCCGAGAGTTACCGTCGGGTTTGTTTCGTTATATTGATCGCGCCGGCTGGGGTAGAACTCCGGCTGGCTGGCGGCGTTCGAGATCAGCGTCGGTCCGGCAAGCGGCTCCAGCTTCGATGTTCTAAATCCAATTCCAAATTCGCCGTGAAGATCGTTGCCGCCGCTCTTGGTTATGACGTTGATGACCCCACCGGTCGCTCCAGCATATTCAGCCTTGATCCCGTTGGATTTGATCTGAACTTCCTGAATCTGTGAAAAAGGCAGATCGTTGTTTGTGTCTAACTTGCCTGTCAGCACATTAGTAACTTCCAACCCGTCAATAATAAATGTATTGTCCGAGCCGCTCGCTCCATCGATCTGGAACTGTCCCGATCGTGGTTCCGGGCGCAAAGCAGGAGAGATCTGTAGGATACTCGAGAAATTCAGGCCTCTGGGAATCAAATCTGCCCTATCCTGCGGGATCACTGTTTCTGTTGTCGCTCTGGTTACATCGAGGATGAACCCATAATCCGGCCAGCACGGATCGCAGTCACCCCCTCCCATCCCCGCGGGCCACAGCGGAAGATGCACGGGCGTCGTGCGTCCAAGGCTTACCTTAACGTCGGTCACCGTCGTTGCCCCGAACCCTTTCGTGGCCGCGGCGTTTATCGAATAGCTGCCCGGCGGAATTTGTATCGCGCGTGCGAACCCATTTTCGTCAGTAATAACAGTTCGCTTGAAGCCGGCTCTTGTTCCGGTATTGCTGATAGTCAGCGTAACTCCGGGAACAGCTGCGTCAGTGGCGTCTTGGGTCGTTATTTCCAGAATCCCGGTCGTTTCCTGGCCGAACGAAACACCTGTTAACATCGCCACACACACCAGCGATATCAAAACAAACCGTAAATCCCTTTTCATTACACCCTCCTAAGGATCAATGTCGAAAGTTAATTACTTAAATAGCGTTTTTACTGAGTCACATTACGGGACGCAATAGTTGTTCCCGTCGCACCATTTGGCATAGCTGTTACAAACAAAGCGTTTAGAAACGCCGCGTTCCCCGAAAAGCACTGCGAGTCTCCAAATTTATGAATTCAAACCCAGAAAGTTGAATTGCGCCCTTGCCGCAAAAAGGTCGGCACAGCCAAAATCTGCAACACCGGAAAACCACGTCGAATCAAGAAAACCACGTCGTTTCGAGAAAGTTACGTCATATTGAGAAAGTCACGTCATATCGAGAAATCTGGTATATCGCAAAACTGATTTCGGCGCTATGGTGAGGCTATGTACCAGAATTGCAATTGCCGCACCAACCCAAACAGTCACCCGCAGTTTTTTATCCGACGCTCTGAGTTCGCCTTTGACCCTAGAGTGGCATACGTCGAAAGCGTTTGTGCATCGCTGGCCGAGAGCCGCTTTGGGCCGGGCTGCGTCTTGCCTGTGACAGTAAATTGGAGTGGCCGTTTGGAACTCGAGCCGGCGGTCTTCTCTGATCTGCTCGATGATGGCGGGACAGTGTCGTATTGGGACACACAACTCTGCGGGCGTTGCACAAAATTCCCAGGGACGCAAAATACTGCGGGCAGCGGCTTTAGCACTGGCCGCGTTTTGCCAGGCCAGAAACCGAGTGTGAACGAGCGTGCAGTCTTACGTCCGCCCCTCACGCCAAACCAGGGACGCGGCTCTCCGTGATTTGCACAAGCCCGCGCGTAAGCAAGGGCGATACACTCAACGCGAGCCCGGAAACTTCTCAGGGACGCAAACTATTTTCCTGTCGCCAACGGCGACGAATCGACCGCTCTGACGCGGCATGATCTTTGAAAATATATCCTGGGACGCACGTAAGAGTTACGGCTTTAGACGTGAATCACTCGATCTATCCACAACGCTGCTTCACGCGTAAACGCGTAACTCTTGCAAGCATCGCCAATCTTATGCTTTTTTTCTCAGGGACGCGCAAATGACACCTTCAGCTGGTTTCGTTTTTCTCAGTGTTCTCTGTGGTGAAAAATTCTCAGGGACGCACGAAGAAGTCTAAGCTGGGGCGATTATTTCGGATCTTTGACAACTAACTGATCGCAATATGTATCTTTCGGCGTTCCAACTCGGCGACGAATTTGTCAGGGTCTATCGCTTTTTCTTGTGGCGTTGCTCCTCGCGACAGGACTTCGCCGTGTGCCATCATTTGGGCGATGATCGATGCGGGAAAAGCTGTCGTTCGCATCATGGCGCTCATGCCGGTTGCTTCGTCGAGTTTGTCAACGATGTCGTAGCGGAGGTGTTGGGTGATCTTTGCGTCGTCTGTTACGCCCTTACTAACGTGCGGGCTTCTGCATCCTTTGCCGACGAAATCAAGCCGAACGAGGACATGATCAGGGCCGTCGGCTGGCAGATGCTTTTGGAGAAGCTCGCCAAAGAGACGCCGCGGTTTAACTTGCTGAGAATCAACGGTGATCTCGTCGCTGGAACAAAGTCCGAGATCGATCATCGTCTTGAATTTCTCGCAATGCCCGGCGTAGCGGATCGTTTTGTAATCAAGCTCTTTGATCTTTCCGAGGAAGGTATCGGGTAATGTCGATGTCCCGCCGGACGTTTGAAATGCCTCGAGAGCAGGGAATCCGTCGAAAGACAGATCTTCGATCTCGGTCATTGATTCGACAGTTGATATTTGGCCGTTGCGGATGACGCGGGCGACCTCGATGTATTCGTTGATAAGGCCTTCGACGCTGAAAACGAGCTGGTAATTTAGCGGCGGTTGCGGATCTTGCGGCAATCCGCCGACTCGGATGTGTATTTCTTCAATTTCGTCGAACGTTGCGGCGCCATGCATCGCCAGTATCGAGACCATGCCCGGCGCAAGGCCGCAATCGGGAATGATGTTTATTCCCGCAGCTTTTGCTTCGTCGTCGAGTGCAAGCTGTTCGTCAACAATGTAGTTATTGCCGCCAAGATCACAGAAATTAGCTCCTGTTTCGATCGCGGCTTTTGAGAGCGATACGTTATGCCAATAATTGACGCATGAGATGACGGAATCATGGCCCCGCATAAGATCGGCGACATCGGATGTATTTGCAGCGTCAACGTGATGTGCATCGACACGCGACGTGCCTACCGCTTCGGCAACGGCCTCAGCCCTTTTCAGGTCGAAATCAGCGACCGTGACGCTTTCGACATCCGGCGAATTATGTATCAGATCAAAAACGGCGCCGTGTCCCATACGTCCGGCGCCGAGAACGAGAATTTTCATGTCTTATTGTCGTTGTATAGCAAAAATCGTAGATCGCAGCCGTTGGCTTCTGATCCGGCTTTACCAATCGTCGAATTCTTCCGGCTCTTGGGCGGCAATTGTTGCTCGGGCCGCTTCCCAGACCTTTTTCTTCCAAAGCCGGATCGAATCGGTCAACTGCAGTGCAGCCTGCGGATGTGCGGCGTTTCTCTCAAGTCTAATGACCTCAGCGGTTACGGAGACCTCGTCTTTGGGATTTTCGGTTACGGTCAAGCTGACTTTGCCGCCGACCTTAGGCAGAAAACGCGGCAAATAGACCAGCGCTCCTTGCGGGCCAACGTTGTCGGTCAAGCCCTCTTCCACAACAACCTTGCCGTTTTCGTCTTTCCAACGGACGCGGATCGGGAATGAGATCACAAACCGTTCACCTTGTCGTCTGTCTTGTATGGAGTGTTTCATTAAGATCAGCCCCGAAATAATCAGGTCGGGACGTTTGAATATACGCCAAAATGGGTGCGAAAGTCTATCAAAAAACAAAAAAAATCGCGACCTTAAGTCCCTTAAAAACCAGCAATTGCATATAAAATAAGGGGTTGCGGCCTTTGGCCCGTTGGACAGAGGCAGGCGCAAAATGCTAGCATCGTATTATGTTCCGGTCACTGTGGCACGGAAACAGGTGGGAATAAGTCCACCGAAACAGTCTTCGTTTTTACGAGTAGTGGCTGATGACCAAAATCTCAGACACTATTTTTGCGTTTAAACGGGGTACGAATAATTGGAGAAGAATAATGAAAAATCTCGTTAGAGGAGGCGCGATCCTGTCGCTTTTGAGTTTGTTCGTGGTGTTTATCTACGCACAGACCCAGACAGAATCCACTCTCGTTATAGCGAATGATTCGCAACCTACAATTGAAAATAATTTTATTAATAGTACTTTAAGTAATACTCAATCGAATCAATCGAATACAGATACAAAGAATAAGAAAAAGTTAGTTAAAACGACTGCTTCGATCAAATCAACAGCCGCCGGTGCCAGCCGCGGATCGTTTTCGGCTACGGCATACTGTTTTTCAGGAAGAACCGCAATGGGACATGCCGTCCGACGCGGCCTGATCGCAGCTGATCCACGTGTTTTGCCGCTCGGTTCGCGTGTCTATGTTGATGCAGGCCCATGGAGCGGAACATACTTAGTTTCCGATACGGGTGGTGCCATCAAAGGCAAAAAGATCGACATTTGGGTTCCGGGCTGCTCGGAAGCGAGACGCTTTGGACGACGAAGTGTGCAGATCTTTTCGGCCCAGTAATACAGAACAAACAAATGCAAATAATAGGAAGCCCCGAGAAATTGGGGCTTCTTTGTTTTTGCTATTCGGTAGCTTCCAGTTCCTCTTCCAACAACTGGCGTTCGTAGAGGTCGGCGTATTCACCGTCTTGCAGCAAGAGTTCGTCGTGAGTGCCGCGTTCGATGATGCGGCCTTCGGACAATACACAGATGAGGTCGGCGTCGCGGATGGTTGAGACGCGGTGAGAAACGATCAGCGTTGTGCGATTTTCGCGGACGTTGCGAAGGTTGTGAAGGATCGTTTCTTCAGTGTAGGTATCGACGGCGCTTAGTGAATCGTCAAGAATGAGAATTCGTGGATCGCGTATAACGGCTCGAGCGATGGCGGTTCGCTGCTTTTGACCGCCAGAGAGCGTGATGCCTCGTTCGCCTACGAGCTGTTCGTAACCGCCGGGAAAACCGTCAACATCATCTGCCAATCCCGCGATCTGGGCGGCTTTCGCTACGCTCAAATGAGAATTGAGAGCTGAGAATTGAGGATCAGAGGTAGAATCCGACACCACATTTTCAATTTTCCAGTTTCCATTATCAATTCCAAACGCAATGTTATTCGCCAGAGTGTCGCTGAAAAGGAAAGTTTCCTGCGGGACGAAGCCGATCGATTTTCGCAATTGTGCGATCGGATATTTGCGCAGCGGCAGATCGTCAACCAATACATTGCCGTCGGGAGCGTCGAGCAGGCGCGGGATAAGGCTTACAAGCGTTGATTTGCCGCTGCCGGTTTTGCCTACGAGAGCGACGGTTTTGCCTTGTTCGATCACGAGATCGATATCCTGCAGCACCGGCTTGCCGTTGTACGCAAAATTCAGGTTGCGAAATTCTATTTTGCCTTTTATCGGTGCTTGTTCGTGAGTGTTGCTCTCATCTTTGATCGACGGCTCAGCTTCGAGAACGGCGTTGAATCGCTTGAGCGATGCGGTGCCGCGTTGATAGAGATTTACTACGTAACCGAGAGCGATCAGGTACCAGATCATTCGCTGGAGATAGAGTATGAATGCCGTGAAATCTCCCGCCGTGATGTCGCCGCGAACGGCCATCGGCACGCCAACCGCAACGATGATGACGAAGCCTAACCCGATAAAGAAAAATAAAAGAGGCCTCATCGCGGCTGCATATTTTACGAGACGAAGATTTTGCGCCGCATATTCATGATTGAGCACCTGAAATTGTTCGATCTCGGCATTTTCTTGCGCGTATGCCCGGATGACGCGGACGCCGGTCAGGTTTTCCTGCGTTCTGGCAGTAATGTCGGAGAAAAACTCCTGGATCTTTTCGAAGCGCCGGTGGATCTGTTCGCCAAGAAACTTGACGGTCAATGTGACCAAGGGCATTGGGATGAGCAGCAGCAGCATGAGTTTGACTGAAATGTTGAGCATTATAGGCAGCGAAATACACAACGCAAAGATGGCCTGAAAGCTGTAAAGGATCATCGGCCCGACGATCTGGCGGATCGCGGCGAGGTCATTGGTCGCGCGTGCCATCAGATCACCTATACGTGTGTGCTGAAAATACTCAAGCGGCTGATCGACGAGGGATGCATAAAAATCGCGCCGCATGTCAAACTCTATATGACGAGATGTATTTATCAGAAGCCGCCGCTGCAAGAACAAAAACACTCCGCTCGCAAAGTTTATCGCAAGGATCACGAGCGGGTAATAGATCACCTTTTCGCGCGTGATGCCGCGGCCGAGATCGTCAACTGCCTGACCAACCATATAAGGAATGAACAAACCGAACGCCATCGACACAAGAATACATAAGATCCCAAGTAGGATCGTGCCCTTGTATGGTGCGAAATATTTGGCGAACTTCTTTAGCTGTTCCATTAAACCCGCGTGTATGTGGACAAAGCAGTCGCGATCAGTTTGTCTTTCCCATTGTGTACCTCGGCAGAAACTGTGAAGATGCGTTTTCCGGCGCGGACGATCTTAGCGGTGCATGTAATCATGCCCTCAATATGCGGCCGCAAGTAATGAACCGTGAGATCGATGGTCGCGGTTGATTCTTCCATTGAGAGCCGCGTTCGCACAGCGAACGCCATAGCCGTATCGATCAGCGTTGCCGTCACACCGCCGTGCAAAACACCGTTAGGCTGGCGAAGGTCGTCCCGCATTTCGATGCTTATGACGGCTTCGTCGGGTTGTAAATTTACCAACTTCATCCCGATCAATTGTGCAAAAGGCAGGCTGTGCAGAGCATTCTCATGAAAAGCATATTGATCAGGTGGTATTTCGTTTATTTGCGCAGGCATGGGTGTAAAAATCGACGCGAGTTTGACAAAAACATCGGAGTCTTTAAATTCTAACATAACGAAAGAGATGGACAACAATGAGGGTAATTTACACGCGTTGCAGCGGCGGTTTATCATCGGCGGTTGTCTAATTGCACCGCTTGCACCGTTTTTATATTTGCAGGGACAGATCACGCGTTGGAAAGTCGGTGTTCTGCCGGATGCGAGCGGAGAAAGACAAGGAAGGTTTGGCGTTGGGGACCCTCCGGCAAAGCTTTTTGTCATCGGTGAATCTACGGTTGCAGGCCTTGGTGCGCGGACGCATGAATTGGCTCTAGCCGGACAATTTGCAAAACACCTGAGTAAACATATCGGCCGTCCGGTTGAGTGGAAAGTGCTTGGCAAGAATGGCGTAACTGCTCGGCGAACGATCGACGAGATGGTTCCGCAAATGCCTGACGAAAATTTTAACTACATACTCCTCGGCCTCGGTGGCAACGACGTAATGAAGCTGTCAAGTCCCGTCAAATGGCGCCGGGATATGATCGAGCTGCTCGGCATTCTGCAGGCAAAAAATCCCGAAGCTGTTATTTTTATCACGAACTGTCCGATGATCATCGCGTCGCCTATCATGCCGTTTCCGATAAAGCCGATACTGTGGGAACTGTCGAAGATGCATAACGAGAATATCCTGGAATTTACAAGCGGAATGGAACGTGTTTTTTATTATCGGCAGCCTACACACCTTCGACTCGAAGGCTTTTTTGCTGACGGCATTCATCCATCCGAGCAAGGCTATGCCGATTGGGCCGAAGCGATGATGAAATACTTTTCGGAAAACTATCAATGGTGAACACTGAAGAGTTGCGCGAAATAGTTCACGGCCATCACGAGTGGCTCCTTGTTCGTAATTCGGGCAAGACGTTCCCGCTCGAAAAACACGAGATCGAGATCTCGCAGAACGGCGACAGGGCTCATTTTAGTTTTCTTGACGACAAAGGTCTCCATTCGTGGAGGTTGAATGGGTTTGCTTGTGAAGGCAATGAAATTGCAATTGATGTCGCTGGAGCTTTTGCACGAAAGCAAGAGGTGATACGACTTGTTCCGCGAGTCGCGGCTTCTGAACTTGTGGGCGAAATAGAATTAGCACGACTTGAAAAGGCAAATGAGATCGCTGGCATGATCGCCAATAATTTTCCTGGTACTAAACTCGGTCGCGTTGCGTTGAATACAGAAAACGGGAGACTCGCACAGATCAATTTCGACACAGCAGATAAGACGCCAATTGCCGCTATTGCAGACCTAACCGCAACTTTGACAGTTGAAGCGATCTTCACCGGGGCAATGCTCTGGCTTGAAAAACTTGGTGCAAGAAAGAAGAAACCGATTCTTGATATTTGGATCATCTGCGAAAAACACCAAGCGAAAAATGCGCAAAAGCTGCATGCCCTTTTAACGAAGCGATGGAAAGAAAAGATCACCGTTGTCGGAATAGATCGTAAATCGGATCAGCCGCGTCTTGTTAATCTGGCAAAGCGAAAAGTTCGCGAGTTGTGGCGTGAAAAAGCGAGAAAGCTCGTGGTCCCTGTAAACTCTGAGCCTAGTGTGACGGCTCAAAAGATAATTGAACTTTTGCCCAATAAGATCGACATCGTGTACTCAAAACAGGGCGAAACGCTGCGGTTTATGGGCCTACCGTTTGCACGCGTGAGGACAATTCTCGGGACGGAAAAGGCATGGTTTGGTCTCGGTCGCGAAAGACGGATATTGTCCGACGAAAGCTGGAGTGATCTTGCGGATTTGGTTGACACACTTGAGGTCAACCGATCTTCTGACGCTCCAAATAAACGGCACGAACACTATCGCACTGCACCCGAGGCGTGGCTTGAATCAATTCTTCGCCGCAACATCAAACTGCTCGACGGAAATCTGATCTTGTCGCCGATCTACAATCAGTTTCGCTCGTCCAATGACAAGATCGATCTGCTCGCGCTTCGCAAAGACGGCCGTCTGGTGATAATTGAGCTAAAAACACAGCCTGACCGGGAAATGATCTTTCAGGCCGCTGATTACTGGCGAAAGATCGAATTACAGCGTCGTCGAGGAATATTGGGCGCCACAAATCTTTTTGACGGCCGCGAAATACTCGACAAACCTGCTTTAATTTATCTCGTTGCTCCGGCTTGGAGTTTTCATCGCGATTTTGATTTTTTCGCACGGACAGTTGCTCAGGAGTTAGATCTTTGGCGATTCGAATTGCATGAGAATTGGCGAAAAAATGTGAAGGTTTTGGCGAGGGAAAGTTATGCAGAAACATATTAGTAAGGACATTGTTTATCGCCATGTTGACGCTCTTACTCAGTGTGGGCATTTGAAAGAAAACGATAGCCGACGCCGCGAACGGTTTGCAATATCTTAGGATCGTTCGGAGCGTCTTCGAGATGCTTGCGCAGTCGGACGATGAAATTGTCGATCGCACGCGTGTCGGTGTCCTCCTGAAGGAGCCAGACTTCTTCGAGAATGGCTTTTCGAGAAACTGCACGGCCTTCGTTTTCGATAAGATATTGCAGCAGCTTTGTTTCCATCAACGTGAGGTGGACGATCTCTTCGCCATTTCTAAGTTCGAGATTTTGAAAATCGACGTAACGGCCATTTATCGTCAAGCCCGCCGGAGTTTCGGGTTTTGATTCGCTGCGGATCCATTGTCGTCGTCGCAAAAGCCCATTGAGTCGAGCCAGGAAAATTTCCAGATCAAAAGGTTTTGCAAGATAGTCGTCCGTTCCGGCTTCAAAACCCAAAAGCACATCTTCGGGCCGGCCGCGCGCCGTCAGCATCAGGATCGGCGTGTAATCCTCGTGTTCACGCATCTGTCTTGCCACTTCAAACCCATCAACCGTCGGCAGCATCACATCGAGCACAACCGCATCAAAAGCCGTGCTGCTTAGTTTTTCGAGCGCGACGTCGCCGTCCGCAGCGACCTCGGTTTCGTAGCCTTCGGCTTCAAGATTGAACCGCAGGCCGTCGGCCAGATGTTGTTCGTCTTCGACAATTAGAATCTTCATAAACTCTAAGTACGCGGTAGCTGGATAACGAAGGTTGATCCTTTTCCTTCACCATTGCTTTCCGCCCTAACGCGGCCGCCGTGTTTTTCCACTATCGAGCGGACGATGGCGAGGCCAAGACCAGTGCCTTTTGCGGCTGTCGCGGAGATATTTGGCACGCGATAAAATCGCTTAAAAACGCGTTTCAGATCTCCACGGGCAATGCCAATGCCATTATCTTTTATGTAAACCTCGGCGTTTTTCGCACTTGCAGACTTTAATCGAACAGAGATCTTTGGTTCGCCGCCCGCATACTTGACTGCGTTATCGAGCAGATTCGTTATTACAGTGTTCAATTCGTCGCGGTCGCCTAGCACGTTTATACTCTCCGCAGGAGCAGAAAGCCTGATCGCCGACTCACTGAGGTGCCGTTGGCCGCGAACGGTCTTTATCGTCTCGCTGATCAACTCGCCGAGGTCGATCTCGGCAAGATTCATTCCCCACTGTTTTTCCCGAGTACGGCTTGCCTGCAAAACCTGTTCGACTGTTCCAAGCAGACGCTGATTATCGGCGAGCATTATGTCGTAAAACTCATTGCGTTTCTCTTTGTCAAGGTCGCGAGCTTTTAAGGTCTCAAGATAAAGTTTGATGGACGCGATCGGTGTTTTTAGTTCGTGTGTGACAGCATTCAGAAATGCATCGTGCTGCTCATTGCGGCGAATTTCGCGAACCAAAAAGATCGTGTTCAAGATCAGCCCGGTAATGATCAATGCGAAAAAAATAACACCAAAAACGAGCAGAGCGACTTCGCGGAGGTTCAGAATGACCCAGCCAATATTTAGCGCGACCGCCAGCACCGAAAGACTGATGCCGAAAATAAGGAAGAAGACCGCTGTTTTACGCCGTCGCATATGTCATCTGAAAATGTAGAACGGAAAACGGAAAAATGAAACCCGCAGTTTCACTTTCCGTTTTCCGTTTTACATTTTCAGTTAAATTAGGCCGCTATTCTGAGATCTTTCGGATTTTCGGATTCGGTGGCGAGATCGTAAGCGTAAACATTGCTTATCAGCCCAACCTTCTCCATGATCTGCAACTGGTACCAGTTGATGTCAAATTCCTTCCATGTGAAGCCGTGCTTGGCCGAACGCGGGAATGCGTGATGATTATTGTGCCAACCCTCACCGAATGTTACGGCGGCAACAAGAACGTTGTTTCTCGAATCGTCGCGGATATTGAAACGTCTGTATCCCCAAAGATGCGTTGCTGAGTTTACAAGCCAGGTAAAATGCCAGCTAACCGCCACACGCATTACGATCGCCCACAAGACCATCGTCCAACCGCCAATAGCGAATAAAACCCCTGCGAGGATCAAGGTTGTTACATAGTAATAATCGTCAAGAAACCGCAAATACGGATCCTTCATCAGGTCAGGAGAATATCGCTGTCTTGTTGCCTCTGACTGATTCTGAGCAGTTCCCTTAAATATCCAGCCCATGTGCGACCACCAAAAACCTTTTTCACGCGGGCTGTGCGGGTCTTTGTCCTGATCGGTAAAAGCGTGATGCAGACGGTGCGTAGTTACCCATGTGATCGGGCCGGACTGCAGTCCGAGTGTTCCGCACGTTGCAAGAAAACGCATCATCCATTTCGATGTCGTAAATCCGCGGTGGGTCAAAAGCCTGTGATATGCGATACCGACGCCCCAGCTTGCAGCGACCCACCAGCATATAAGTGTCGCCAGCAAATTCTGCCAACTGAACGTGAATAACGCCGCAACGGCCGCTAAATGAAATGCCGCTACGAAAATTATTGTGTTCCAATTATATTTCTCGGCTCTTGCGGGTGCGAATTCGATGATATTTTGCATTGATTGATAAACCCCGATGATGGTGATCGCGTCCGGACCAGTGATCGACCGCATTTAACATTAACAGGTTTGAGCGGTAGTAATTGTAAGAGTTTTGTAAGAGTTAAATGGATATTGAATTAAGCCGAATTTGCCCCTAAAGTAACAGTTGGTCTCCGCATGGGAAAGAAAAGTTCAACGCAAATACGGGTCGAGTATGCTGTCGCTTTCAGCGTGCTTAGATCCCTGAGTGTTTTACCGCAAAAAACCGCTAACTGGCTCGGCATTTTCGCTGGCCGACTGGCATATCATCTACTTGGCAAATTGCGACGCGTTGGCATGCGAAATCTTGAATTGGCATTTCCTGAAAAGAGTGAAGTGGAGCGAACACTGATATTAGAGGCAGCATTTCGCAATCTGGGACGCGTGATGGCGACCGTGAGCCAATTTGGCGATCTCACAGCCGATAATATGACCGATCTGATCGAATACTCTCCAGATCCCGAATTTGCCGCTTATTACAACAAGACAAAAACCGAGGGTAAGGGCCGCATCATCCTTGGCGGCCATTTGGGCAACTGGGAATTGCAGGCTTTCTCTTATCCTGTATTTTTCGAACCGCTCAGTTTTTTGGCTCGTAGAATGGACAATCCGCGGATCGAAGAAATGGTCCTAGCTATCCGCACACGGCTTGGTAACAAGCAGATCGATAAAACAAATTCTGCCGCGCAGATACTGCGCACCTTGCGCAGCGGCGGCGCGATCGGTGTATTGGCGGATGTAAATTCCCATCCTAAGGAAGGCGTCTTTGTTCCGTTCTTTGGCATCCCGGCCTGCACGGCTAGCGGCATCGCGATGCTTGCCCTGCGAACAAACGCTGTTATAGTGCCGATGTTTGCGATATGGAACGAGGGGAAAGGCAAGTATTTAATAGTTCACGACAACATCATAGAGCCGGTAAACACTGGCGACCGCAAACGCGATATCCTTGAGACTACTGCCCTTTGCGTAGCCGCGACCGAACGCGTGATACGTGCATATCCGGAACAATGGATCTGGATACATCGCAGGTGGAAGACACGCCCGCCGGGTGAGAAGGAGTTGTACTAGATCGAGTTAATTTCTCCAGGTCACGAACATCGCGATCGCCGCAGCGAACATTATCGCTGCCGCAAGCCATCCGATGATATTAGTGAAGAAGCCGTTCGTCCGGCTGCCCATTACGCGTTTGTTGTTTGCGACGAGCATAACCACAACAAGTAAAGGCGGAGCTACAACACCATTGATGACAGCCGTCCAAAAAAGAGCGCTGATCGGGTTGATACCGGCAAAGTCAATGACAACTCCGATGATCGTTGACGCAGCAATAACGCCATAGAATTTCTTCGCATGACGCGGCTTTTCGTCGAGTCCTGACGGCCAGCCAAAGGTCTCTGCCACCGCATATGCCGCCGAACCTGTCAGCACAGGAACCGCAAGCAATCCCGCACCGATCAGTCCAATACCGAACAAAATGGTTGCAAAATTACCGGCCAGCGGCCTCAAAGCCTGTGCCGCATCAGTCGCCGACTGAATATCAGTTTTTCCCGAAACATGCAGCGTCGCACCGGCCGCTAGAATCACAAAATAAAAGACTACGTTGCAAAAGAGCATCCCGACTATTGTGTCGATCTTTTCCTTATTGATCTCGATGTCAGTCGCACCTTTTCGTTCGGA
>CAZGSC010000076.1:0-15915 GCA_964528325.1 uncultured Chloracidobacterium sp.
CTTATCCGGTCGGAAATGTGAATATTCAATCGGCGACATTAACAGGTGGAGTCACCCCGCCAAACACACCGACAGCAACAAATACTCCTACTCGAACACCGACAGTAACCGCCACTCCGACGGCAACAGCAACGGCGACTCCGGGAGCGGGATCCCTTTCGGCAAGCCGAGCTGCAATGCCTACGAACGTGAATCTTTCGACAGAAGGACTTGTTGACTGGGCTCATTGGGGACTGAGTACATCGACAACCTTCAATCACAAGAACGGTGTAACTCAGCAGGTCAGCAATTACACTGCTCTAGGTGCCGGTTCGATAGCGCGGTACACGAACAATCCGAACTTTTATAGCTGGAGTGGAGGAACCCCGACGGCTTCGACCACTAATACGGCGACAGGTGTTTATGTCATAGGACTGAATAACGGCTTCCAAGTAACGGTCCCTGCCAATACGACGACGCGCACCTTAAAGATGTACGTTGGATTGTATACAGCCGGAGGAAAGTTCGAAGCAAGCTTGAGCGACGGGAGTGCTCCTGTATATGTCGACACATCGCTTTCGAATTCCAGTTCGACGAGCAATGCGGTTTACACAATAAGTTACAGGGCGGGGTCAGCTGGACAAACATTGACTATTAAGTGGACCGTCAACACAAGCTTCAGTCAATGGGGTAACGTCACGCTACAGGCAGCGACACTCATAAATGCTGCGGCTACACCGACCAATACACCAACAAATACCGCAACGGCCACGGCGACAGCAACTTTCACACCGACACCGACCAACACTGCCACGTTTACGCCGACTCCAACCGCAACTCGGACATTTACGGCGACGCCAACCGCGACGAATACATTTACTCCGACGCCTACAGTGACTAATACGCCGACGGCTACAGCGACGAATACATTCACGCCGACCGCGACCGCGACGAACACGTTTACTCCAACGCCTACGGCGACGAATACATTCACGCCGACCGCGACTGCGACTGCGACGAACACATTCACGCCGACCGCGACTGCGACGAACACGTTTACACCAACGCCTACGGCGACGAACACATTCACGCCGACTGCGACTGCAACGGAAACCTTTACTCCGACGCCAACCGCGACGGAAACATTCACACCAACTGCGACGGCAACCGAAACATTTACCCCTACGCCGACTGCGACGGAAACATTTACACCGACTGCGACCGCAACGGAGACATTTACTCCAACTGCGACTGCGACTGAAACATTCACGCCAACCGCGACCGCGACGGAAACCTTTACTCCGACGCCTATAGCTACGGAGACGTTTACAGCAACACCGACGGCAACGGAAACATTTACACCAACGGCTACATCTACGGAAACGTTTACACCGACAGCAACGGCAACATTTACGCCTACGCCGACGGCAACGGAAACATTTACACCAACGGCTACATCTACGGAAACGTTTACACCGACAGCAACGGCAACATTTACGCCTACGCCGACAGCGACGGCAACATTTACTCCAACTGCGACCGCGACTGAGACATTTACTCCAACTGCGACCGCGACTGAGACATTTACTCCAACTGCGACGGCAACTGCAACGTCGACCACAACACCGACATCAACGCCAACCTTTACGCCATCAGCTGCTTCTACGAGTACTCCGACGACAACGGCTACGGCAACGGCCACCGCGACATCGACACCAACTCCCGCCGGCTTACTGTCAGTGACCCGTGCTGCAATGCCTACGAACGTGAATCTATCGACAGGTGGGACAGTCGATTGGGCACACTGGGGCTATAGCTCGCCGACAACCTTTAATCATAAAAATGGCGTCACTCAACAGATCAGCAATTACACTGTTTTGGGCACTGGACCGATTCAGCGGTATACCAACAACCCAAACTTCTATAGTTGGACCGGAGGAACGCCGAACAATTCGGTTAACAATACTCCAACAGGTGTTTATGTGATCGGGCTTAACAACGGATTTCAGATAACGGTACCTGCTAATACGACGGCACGCACATTAAAGGTGTATGTTGGTTTGTGGGCAGCAGGTGGAAAATTCGAAGCAAGTTTGAGTGACGGAAGTGCTACTGCTTATCTCGATACTTCGCTTATGGATTCCACAACGACGAGTAACGTAGTTTATACGCTCAACTACAAGGCTGCATCGGCAGGACGAACATTGACAATAAAATGGACTGTCAACTCGATCTTCAATAATTGGAGCAACGTCACGCTGCAAGGTGCGACGCTGCAGTAATCTATGGGCGAAACGACAAATGGAAAATCTCCCTTGGGATTAAAAGCTGCCGGGGTGATCTATTTGTCATTTGCGTTTACGCTAAGTTTCTATCACGTACAGACGATTGACCGGCCTTTTTGGGAGGGAAGAAGCGAGTTTCACCAAGGGGTGATCAACGGTGATTTCAATGCTCCATACCAATATCGTATCTTATCGCCTTGGTTGGCTGAAGTTCCGTCGATAATAGTCGAAAAAGCGCTTGGCTTGGCTCCAGGTAAGCAGGCTGCGATGGCTCGCGAGTTCTTTTACTTATTACAGCGATTGATCGCAACATTCCTGTTATTTATCGTTTTCCATTTGTATCTGGAAAATTGGTTTACATCGGAGATCGCATTTAGCGGAACTCTTATCTTGGCGGGAATTCACATTTTCACTTACCGCAGCTATTTTTATCAACCCGATTCCCCATTGCATCTTCTATTTCTGACATTAGGGGCCTATCTAATGTCCAGAGGAGAGTACAGAGGCTGGCTTTATCCGTTGACGGTCATCGGCAGTCTTACTAGAGAAACTTTTGGATTGATCGTCCCACTTCATTTAGCATTTTTTGGTTTCAAGAAACAGACGCTCAAACATTCTTTTGGATTGCTCGGTGTTTGGCTGTCAATACAACTGCTCTTGAGGGGATACTTCGGAATGAGGCCGCCATTCCCGGCTAGACCACTCGTGACCAATTTTTATGAAAGTGCATGGCCCATATTTTTGTTTTCATTGATGTGGTTTATACCGCTTATTTACTTTACGCGGCTTCCGGCAACTCTTCGCCGGATGATACTGCTCTTTGCCCCTCCGCTTATTATCGCGAATTTTATATTTGGAAAAGTAGAGGAGACGCGAATGTTTTTAGATCTAGCGATCGTTATCATTCCGGCAACTTTGTTTGCTTTACTCTCTGAAAGAATCGCAACTCCCATGGAGAACGCGATCACTGTTGATCACGCGGCGTGATTGATAGCCATATTAGGAGGAAATTATGGAAGGACAATTGGAAATGAACAAGAAGTGTTTGATAACCGGCGGAGCAGGATTCTTGGGAATCAACCTAGTGAGGTACTTGCTGAAAAAAGGCTGGTCGGTGGCTTCACTGGATAAGGCTGATTTTATCTTTAATGATGTGATCGGCGATATCGAGATACTTCATGGTGACATCCGGGATAGAGAATTTGTCGATCGATCAATGGAAGGGATGCAAATCGTGGTTCACTGTGCGGCCGCCCTACCGCTTGACACAAAAGAGGACATAATGACCACCGAGGTGGATGGAACCCGAAATGTATTAGAATCGGCCCTCGAACACGGTATCGAACGAGTAATACATATTTCGTCCACCGCAGTTTACGGTATCCCTGATCATCATCCGATCTTTGAAACTGATAGATTACAAGGCGTCGGCCCCTACGGAGAAGCAAAAATTTTGGCCGAAGGAGTCTGTCAGGAATTGAGAGATAAGGGATTGTGCGTACCGATCCTTAGACCGAAGAGTTTCGTAGGACCGGAGCGACTCGGGGTTTTTGCCCTGTTGTATGATTGGGCTCACGAGGGAAAGAACTTTCCGCTGCTCGGAAAAGGAAACAATAAATACCAGCTGCTGGATGTAGAAGATCTTTGTGACGCGATCTACTTGGCAGCAACGGAGGAGCGCGGCGTGGTCAACGATAATTTCAATATCGGTGCCAAGGAGTTTGAGACGCTTTTGATCGATTTTCAAGCGGTATTGGATAGGGCCGGTTATGGAAAACATATTAGAACCATGCCCGCAGGTCCGGTAATACTAGCTCTTAAGCTATTGGAAATGTTGAAATTATCGCCTTTGTATCAATGGATATACGAAACCGTTGACAAAGAATCGTTCGTTTCAATCGAAAAGGCAGAACAGAAATTGGGATTCTCACCAAAGTACTCTAACCGAGATGCTCTGTTGCGGAATTACGAATGGTATTGCAAAAATCTTGCAAGGTTTAAGAACACGTCCGGAACTTCGCATACAGTACCCTGGAGCCAGGGAGCATTGAAATTAGCGAAAATTTTCTTCTGAGATCTCTCGTCATTGGCGACATACTTTAGGAGGGCGAATGTCTGATCAAATATCCGCGATTTTACCAAGCGATTCTGCAGGAGCGGCCGCGATCAACAAAAGTAAGTTAAGACTTTTGATCGAGGCGATGCGCCCCTATCAATGGTCAAAAAATCTTTTTGTGCTTGTTCCGCTTCTATTTGCGAAGAGGATCATGGAATTAGAGGCACTCGGGTATTCGCTAGTAGCATTTGTCGTATTTTCTTTCCTGGCCAGCGGTCTGTACATATTCAACGACTGGCGTGATATCGAAGAAGACCGTGCCCACCCTTATAAACGCAATCGCCCGCTTAGTTCCGGCCAGTTGCCGGTGAATATAGCTCTGACCGCATCCGCAATTTTGGTTTTTGGAGCACTTGGCCTTGCTTCGCTTATCAGTATTCAGTTCTTGTTTATAGCGATCCTATATTTTGGCCTAACGCTTCTGTATTGCCTTACTTTAAAGCGCTTCATAATTTTAGATTGTATTGCGATCGCATCGGGATTTGTCCTACGCGTTGTTGGCGGGGCTCTAGCAATTAGTGTCGAAGCTACGCACTGGTTGATTGCTTGTGCATTTCTATTAGCGTTATTTTTAGCTTTCTCAAAACGGCGTCAAGAATTGTTGACGTTGTCAAAGAACGCTGTTGAACATCGGAGGGTTTTGGGAGAATACACGGTTGCATTTCTTGAACAGGTAAATCTCATTGTGATCGGAGCGGCCATTGTTTCGTATGCACTTTATACTGTGGCGCCAGAGACGATCGAAAAGTTCGGAACCGATGCTCTGATATACGGAACCGTTTTTGTCATTTATGGGTTGTTACGATATTTAGCGCTTATTGATCATTCTGAAAACGGTGGTGATCCCAGTAAAATGCTCTTTCGAGACAAGCCATTATTGATAACTGTAGCAGCATGGGCTGTCTATAATGCCATTGTCGTATATCACACGGTGTTATTTGGTAATCGGGCTTTTCCGTTTTGATTTTCCTCTAAACGCATTTTTCATCCCAGAAGAATGATTCCTGTCACCTCACCTAATCACGACCTCCAGTCCTAACCCCTAGGCCACGAATCGATAAAAATAACCATTTCTTCTCCGCACATCTTCAATGCGAACATATCTGCTGTGAACGTTGAGGTTACAAGCTTCTTCATTTTAACTATTCGCATTGGCGGGACAACTTAGGCTGCCCGCAGACAATTTTTTTCTTGACATCATGAACTATTATTACTAAAATTGCGTCCGCGTCACGATTCTGCTTGTTATCTTCGGATCTTCTGTTCATCTTATCTTCGTGGTTTCGTAATAATCGAGGTTTTTTTCAAGTGTTGCCCTAATGATTTCAATTAAAACAAGACCCTATCTATTGTTGTCCGCGCAATGTTTCGCCGTATCATTTTTGATTGGTTTGCTTTTGGAAGCATTCATCCAAAACCCTGTTATGGCAGCGGGTGACGTTCGCTCCCATAGTGTCGAACATTCAGTAAGCTTGTTCCTGGCAACTTCCACGCCGACGGCAGTACCAACCGGTTCACCTGCGATCACCGGGACAGTTCGGTACGGGAATGCGTTCGGTTCCCCGACTTCTCGTCCTGTTTCGAACGTGCTGTTGAGCGCCGTCGGTTCGCCAAGTGCCTCCGCAATGACCGGTTTTCCCAACGGAGCCTACTCGCTTACCGGTATATCGGGAGGTTCATATACCGTCACGCCGACCAAGACCGGAGGTATCAACGGATCAATAAACTCTTTCGACGCGGCAAGGATCGCGCAGCACGTAGCTGGACTTAATTTCTTGACTGGCAATCAACTAACCGTCGCTGATGTCAGCGGAAATGGTGTCATCACGTCGTTTGATGCCGCAAGAATCGCGCAATTCGTGACTTCCGGAACCGGTGGAATGCAAACAGGCACCTGGAAATTTGTCCTCGCGAGCAATAATTATCCATCAGTTGCAGGTACTTACACCGGTGAAGACTACCTCGCACTGCTTATGGGCGAGGTTTCCGGAAATTGGGCCGATACTGCGCCGCCAACCGCTACGCCAACTAGTACCCAGACCAATACACCAACAAATACCCCCACAGCAACCTCGACGCCGACGCCGATCCCAACGCCAACGGGAAACAACATTGCGCTTTATCCGGCGACTGTCTTTCAGACGATGCGTGGCTGGGAGGCGGTTGGTGAGGCGGCACAGCTTTTCTCACCTGCATGGAACAACTACAAGAATCCTCTATTGGACCAGGCGGTAAATGATCTAGGGCTAAATCGAGTTAGGTTGGAGATCAAAAGCGGGATTGAGAACCCGGTTGATTATTTTACTCAGTGGCAATCAGGACAAATTAATGAAGATCAGTATAATGCGAAACGTTACGAGATAATCAATGACAACAGCAATTCAAGCATCATAAATCCAAGTGGTTTTCAGTGGTCATCACTGGATTCTACGATCAATCAGCTCGTGCTTCCGTTACGGCAACGTCTGCAGGCAAGAGGTGAAACGCTTTGGGTCAACGTTTGTTATGTGGATTTTGGATCGTCGTCGTTCGAGCATAAGAACAATAGCGCGGAATACGCCGAGTTTGTGCTTGCAACCTATCAGCATATGCAAAGCACGTTTGGGCTGGTTCCCGATTCGTGGGAAGTTGTTCTTGAACCTGATACGACGTCAGCAAGCTGGTCAGCTGCACAAACAGCAAACGCCATTAAGGCTGCAGGAGACAGGCTCTCGGCCAACGGATTCACACCGAATTTCGTAGCTCCGTCCACGACCAGTGCAGCAAATGCTCCGGCCTACATAGACCAGATCGCCGCAACGACAGGTGCGATGCAATATGTCGGTGAGTTTTCTTACCATCGCTATGCTGGAGCTTCAAATGCGACGCTCGCAGAAATAGCTAACCGTGCGATCCTCTACAACAAGAATACGGGAATGCTCGAATGGATCGGTGCTGACTACAATGCAATCCATTCTGATCTAAAACTCGGACGCAACTCTTCCTGGCAGCAATTCTGTCTGGCCGGACCAACGAGTTGGGGGCCGGAGGAAAACGGCGACCGGTATTACGTTATTGACGACACGAACATCTCTTCGCCGGTGATCATAATGGGAAGCAAAACGAAGTTCCTGCGTCAGTATTTCAAATTCATCCGTGCCGGAGCCCAAAGGGTAGAAGCGTTGACTGGTAATGCGAATTTCGACCCAGTGGCATTTATCAATACTAACGGGAAATATGTTGTGGTCATTAAAGCCGGAGGAAGTGGCTCGTTCAACATTCAGGGACTGCCCGGGGGAGTATACGGCATCAAGTATACCACTGACACTCAATACGATATTGACCGCTCAGACGTTTCGTTGAGCAATGGTCAAACATTGTCTACGTCAATTCCCGGAGCGGGAGTGATCACCATATATGCAAGGTAATATCCTTGGCCGGAAGAAGCTCTGGTTATTTTAATTGGTAGATGAAGACCTCATGGTCAGCATTCCGTTGATCGTGATACACCAAATTAAGATCTCGAAGAGCACTATTCTTTTCTGCAAGAAATGCGGCGGAATCGCTGCTCCTCCGTTCGCTAAAAACTAAATAATCTGCGCGCCTGAACTTCGAATACTCCACGACGGTTGAAAGCTCTTCCTTGGGTAAATAAAGGTGCCTTGCGTTAGCATAAAATGCGGGTGTAATGTGTGACGATATGACTATGGGCTGCAGCTGATCTGAATGTTCCTTTATCCATAAGCCGGCATCTTTTTCTTCGAAGGGGACATTTGTAATATCGTCTTGCCTCAAGACCAAAAAGAAATGCGGCATTGACCAGCCGCATAAAAGGATCAAGACGCACATCTCAAGAACAACGGGCCTAACCTCTCGGCGAGTCGGAAAAACTGACTTCGCAGTTCTCGCCAACCACTCGGAAAATTCGGCAATGCCGCGTGCAGACCAGGCGATCAAAAGAGGTATGACCGGAAACAAATAACGAAGTTCAACTGATGACGCCGCATATCCCAACAAAGTACACATCACAAAAGAAAATAAATAAATTTCTTTTGCCGCTCTGGTCCGGGTCCAACTTTGCCAAATAAAACCCGCTATCGCAAAAATAGCAAGCGGGATCGGCAGAATTGTTGGGAAATACTCGCGCAACTGCTTTATTAGCTGGGCGATGGCTTTGGACCCAAGTATATACACAGCAGTTGTAAAGCGCTCAAAACTAAATGAACTCGGAGATGGGGTGCCGGCAGAAATTTCGGATCTGTGTTCCGTCTCGTAATCGTCGGCCCAAAATCTATCCTTCATGGTCATCCGGCCATCATTAGTCAGCGCAAGCAAATCGCCCTCATGGTCTGCGGCAGGAAGATTAATTGCGATCTTTTGACTTAACGTCCACTCTCCCGTTTTTTGATGTAAGTACACAAAGTAGGGCAGGAAAAAGAAGGAAAAGCCCAGCAAGAGAATCAGAGAGTTAAGTCCGGTGCGTGCAAAACTTGCTTTTTCGCTAACGAATTTAGCAGCCAGCGTCAAAAAGAGTATTAACAACAGATAGCCGATGGCTTCGGGTTTAGTTAGAAACGCGAGTCCCATTAGCAATCCTGTGATAAGAAAACCTCGCGAATTCCCCTTCGACAATGCATGCCAGCCTGAGAGTACACAGGTTGTTAGGATCAGAGCATAAACCGATTCGGTCATTACCCAGCCCGAGGACTTGATCAAATACGGGTGCAAGATCAGAAGTATTGAACCCACATACGCAGATGGGCGCCCAAAAAACTCACGGGTCAAATAAAATGCGGGTATGATCAATAGCGAGCCGGCGACAAGTGATACGAATCGTCCGCCAAAATCTCGATCTGTAAAAAGCAATGAAGAAAATCCGGTTAGGACTGAATATAACGGAGACCAATAGGCACTGATGCCGCCTGTGAAATCGCCCGAAATAAATCTTTCTCCGAGGATCGTGTAATATGCCCCATCCCCGTTAATGACATAGTCCTGCGGTGTAAAAAAATAGCGGAGGAGAAAAGCTGTCAGAATGCAAACTGAAAGAAATATACCTTCCGTCGAGATGCGAAAGGATCCTAATTGAATGTTGGCGGGATGGTCCTCTTTTGCGGATGACATATTACAGGGAGTTTGTTTCGTGATGTGTTCTCAGCCCTAGAATACGCGGGATCCGGTACCAGAACCAACATAGAACAAATACCACGCCGCTGTAGAAGAAATATAAAAGCTGCCAGGGAAACGTCATCAATGCAAATATGAATCCACGCTTTCTAGCATAGAAGGTAAGGATTTCCCTGTTGAGAAAGATGATGGCAGTTAGACATCCAACTAATATGAAGAGCAGCGGCGGTTTCCATATTGCTAACGGGAGGAAGAAAAGCGAAACCGCGACCAGAACTGCGCTCAGACGATCTTGAGTTTTCAAGTTCATATCGTTTATCATTCCCTGATCCTCGAGAATGAGCCGTGACCATGGAAGAGCCCGGCACAAGATCTCTGTTCGCAAATGGTTCATCACCTCCCATTTTTTTAAGTGCTTGGCCTGGATATTTGGGTCGAGGAGTATCTGGTGCCCAGCCTTTCGGAGTCGAAAACCGAGATCAATATCCTCGATCATGGGCGCTCCGAACTTTTTACAATCAAACCCATCAAATTCGAGAAACACACTGCGTCGGATCGCGCCGAGGCCCGCCCAAAAAGTTGATGCATCGCTGCGGGAATTTTGATGGACGAAATGATGCTGAAGATTCTTGTATTGCGACAGAAAATTCGGTTCAGCCGGCTCGTCATCGTATGAGCCGAACAGGGCGGAGATCTGGGGCTGCATTTCGAAGCGGTTCGCTACGAGCCCCATTGTCTCGGGCTTGATCACTACGTCAGCGTCAACGAAGAACAGTATCTCACCGAGAGCACTTTCTGCGGCCAGATTACGGGCCGCTCCCGGCCCCGACTGCTTGGAAGTCGACAATACTCTAGCTCCGTAAAGCCGACAGATCTCTGCGCTGTCGTCGGTTGAGCAATCGTCAACGGCTATGATTTCAAATGCACGGTAACTTGACTTTGAAATAGCGTCGAGGCATTTGTGGAGAAAAGCCGTCCCGTTGTAGACGGGGATAATGATTGTTATGTATGGATTAGTGGGCGACATACAGTTTTAGACTGATCAAAATTTCCTCGCAAACAACCTAAACCTGAGTGACAGCTGGAGATTTGTGAGCGAGTTTTTCCTTACGAGAGCCAATTACTGCTCTGGTTAACTGAACCGGCTGAAAAACGATACTTGACCATAGGAAAACTTCGTTGGTGCAATAACAGCTTTTGGCACGGATCTGTTCTCGCAGCTTTTGAGCCTCTTCGGAATCCCAAATTTCGAAGAAAGTATTGTTTCTTAAGTTTCCAAGCGGGAAATGCTGCTCGCACATGCTGACGTCACCATTTGCATATACGACGCCCGTTAAAACTCCCGCTTTGCAGGGAATATACTGTGATTCCGATTCGATAGTTTTCACTTTTGCCCATTGAAGCAATGGTTCAACCGTAGCTCCAAATCGGGTTTTCTCTCTGTCGCTCCAAACTTCTGCGACATGCCGATACAGGTCTTTATATTTTTGAAGTTGCGGTCCTTGCAGCGACGGATTCTTGCGATCGCCGCGGATGATGGCAAGGTTGTGATGTTCTATCTTTGGGCAATTATCGTGAAGGTACTCAGTCAACTGCCAGATCTCATCCATATTCTCGCTCATCGCAACTGTATTTGAGTGGATGCGAAACCTTGAGTCTTCTTCATTCAAGCGTGCGAGCATCTCATATGTTTCCATTGCTTTCTTGAACGATTGCGGGTTTCCTCGAAACCGGTCATGATACTCAGGCATTCCATCCAACGAGATCTCGCATACAAATAGTTCGAGTGACTTATTCTTCATCAGTTGGCGAAGCTGTTTTTCGGTTCGATCAGTGAAATATCCGTTAGTCGGCACATAAATATTCTTAACCTTGTTGTTGTTAATAAAAAGCTCACAAATATCTGCAAATTCACCTCGAATAAACGGCTCGCCGCCTGACAAATTCAGGTTCTCAAAGTCACCCAGTTCAAGCGACAGTTTTTCAAATTCTTCAAACGTGAGATCGTTGCGCTGGTTTAATTCCTTCCAGTAGAAACAATGTTCGCAGGTCAGATTACAGATCGAATTGATGAAAACGATCATAAAAGGCGGTGTTTGCCGTCCACCGGAATTTGCGGCTTTCATCGAAAGTTTTGTGTGACGTGTGATGCGTGAAACGATATTCATAATAATCTCTGGTTAATTTCCACTTACAAGCGATTTTACTGAGCGTAAAATCTGTCGGACGCTCATATACCGGTCAAATGTTGCTGATGGCAGCATCTCAAGAAGGCGTTGGTTTTTCAGATAATACGCGTCTATTCTTTCCAACGAAGAAAAATCGCTTCGTGTTGTCATTTTTCCAAGCTCAACTGAACAACTCGCCTCAAAATTTGAGGCGGCAATATTCCTGATCGAAGCGTTTTTCCTACCGAAGGGATACGCAAATGTTACCGTCTCTTTACCCAGCACATCCTCAATCGCTGATTTAGATTGTGTGATCTCAGCCTCTGCCGCCGCGCTACTTAGTTTCGTTAGATCAGGATGAGTCCTTGTGTGCGATCCAAATTCGATTCCGGCATCATTCAGTGCTTTTATGTCGGACCATGAAAGCAATTCGCTGCGCGGCAGCTCCGGCGGATTTCCATACCAGTCATTGTATTTGCCGCAGAAATCAGTGACAAGAAAAACCGTTGCGCAAAGGTTGTATTCGCTTAAGACGGGAAAGGCGTGACTGTAGAAATTCTTAAAACCGTCATCAAACGTTAGAACAACCGGTTTATCCGGCAAATTTTGGCCTTCCTTCATCGACGCTGCAAGTTCTCGGAGCCGAAGTGACGTATAGCCCGCATCGCTCAAATATTTCATTTGCCTCTGGAACACGTCGGGAGACGTGGAAACCACAGAACCACTATTATCGATTGAATGGTACGTGATGATCGGAACGCGCAAAACATCTTTTCTGGTCATGCCTGCGGGTTCTGATTTTTCTTTCTCTGGGGCCATTTGGTCTAATTCTAAAAAAATCAGTTACTCGCGGATTGCGTTACCGCAGGTTTACTTTGCTTATGCGTTTTATGAGAACCACCTTTCCGTCGATCTTTTAGCTCTTCGATCAACTCAAGATATTGGTTTAAATGAGGCTCTTCGTTCCAGTACTTGAGATAAGCCTGATATCCTCTCTCACCCATATTATTGCGAAGATTCTGATCAGCAGCAAGATTTTTCATTGCTGCGATGAGTTCATCTTCAGTTCTATAGACAAAACCACCCTGACTGTCTTCAACTACCTCAGGCAAAGCACCAAGGTCGTTTACGATGACTGGGGTCTTGTGCGAAAAGGCTTCAATAATGATGATACCGAAGGTCTCATAGCAAATTGACGGGACAATTACACTTATAGCGGAACGATAAAGATCGGCGAGGCCCTCCTGAGTAAGGCGTCCAAGGAACTTAATATTTGAACAACCTTCCGCCTGCGTTTCGAGAGTTTTTCGGTAGTTGCCATCTCCGGCGATCAGCAGATCGAACTGCTCATTCTTACGGAAAGTTTCGATCAACTTGTGTACGCCTTTGATATATTCCAGCCGGCCAACGAAAAGGAAAAAGGGTCGTCTGTGCTGTTTGGATGTTTCGCTCACCTCATCGTCAGGACGTCGCGGGAGAAAATACGGCATGTGTTTGATAGGTATGTCCAAACCCATATCAAGATGTTTGTTGAGCGTAAACCTGCTGGGCGAGAGAAAACAGTCGACGTGTTTCAGCATTCTATCCATTAAGTTAGTGTGCCGCCATAATTGCGGCGGCCTTTTTCCGACGATCTGACACATTGTGCAGTTCTTTTTCGCACAGACCTCCCGGTCATATTTCCATAAAACGTGCATCGGACACACCAACCAGTGTTCGTGCGCTGTATAGAGTTTGATCGCATTGCCGTAACTCAACGCCTTAATGCCTATCAACGACATATTGTTGTAATGAACAACATCGTAATCGTTTTCCTCCAAAGCCTTTTTTAGCTTGCCCTTTAAGAAGGGTATACCGGTCTGCTGAGTAAGCAGGGGTGACAATACTCCCTTGCTGCTTTTAAGCGGATGGACCTTAACGCGTTCATGATTTGGAAAATCAGCGGTCGGCGGTTTTCCATTCATTAGCAAAAACGAGTCCTGACAATAAAATACGTCAACCGAATGTCCGCGGCGGGCGAGTTCATTGGACAAACGATATATGTGCATACCGTCGCCGCCGAAATTATAGGGCGGATAAAAGGTAGACACCATGCAAAACTTTAGAGGTGCTTCCATGAAAATCGTTTATTTTCTTTCGAGCTCCCTGAATATAGCAAGCGTGTCTTCGGCAGCTCGTTTCCAGAGAAAGTTCTGCGATCTCTTGAGACCATCTTCTTTCATTTGTTGGCGAGCGGATTCATCTCTGAGTACATTCCCTATAACAGCAGCCATCTCTTCGGGATTCATCGGATCAAAGTAACGTCCCACGCTTCCCAGGACTTCAGGCAGTGATCCTGTTTTACTTGCTGCTACAGGAGTTCCGCATGACATCGCTTCGATCGCAGGCAGCCCAAAACCCTCCTCTAATGAGGGAAAGACCAGAAGCGTCGCGGCGTTGTAGAGATATGCCAGATCTTCATCCGGAATGAAACCCGTGAAGACTACCTTTTCTTCAAGTTCGAGATCGGACACCTTTGCCTTTAAACTTGGATACGCCGAGAAAAAAGGATCATCCTTGTAATCGCCAACCAGAACCAACTTTAGCCGATCCTCGGTACCTGAGTCGACGATTCGTTTGAACGCGTCGATCAATGTATTTAGATTCTTGTGAGGACTGATTCCGCCGACGTATAGCAAGAAATGCTCGTCGCGGGACAGACCATGTTTCTCCAATGTAGAGACAAAGCCATTACTCGTTGGAAGCACCTTAAAAACAGGACGCGCGGCCTCTGAGATAAGACGAATTTTCGATTCGGGGAGACGAAAGTATTTAACTATTTCTTTTTTTGAATATTCCGAAACGGTTGCGATCATGTCGGCTTGTTTTATCGCTATATTTTGCTTCAATTTCCAAAGATATTTCGATTGTGCATTTGGAAATATTAATGAAGGATGATGGTCAGCGATCACATCGTGCAGCGTTAGCAAAACTTTCGTTCGATTCAATATCGGGAAGTAAGAATAGACTGCCGGAAAAAAAAAGACATCGAGATCATGTCGGTAAACCTCACGACTCATCGCCCAAAGGTCCTTTACCGAACGACGCCCGTCGGCCGAGGCAGCCTCGACTTGAGATACAGAGGTTTTTGCTGATATTCTCCGAACCCGCGTGGGCATGTCGTCGATACCGTCTGTTTCGCTGTCGATGAAGAACAAATAATCATTTTCTTCATCGATCTCTATGAGAGCTTCGAGGAGTTCGCGGGTAAATCGTCCAAAACCTCGTTTGTTGCCCCAACAACTGGCGTCGACACCGATCTTCATACAATGTCAGATACTTTGCTCGCGTCTTTATCAGCGTGATCTAAATAAGATTATCCAGTTGTAGACCACTGCGACGAACAGTCCGCTGACATATCCGATGACAAATAGATAAGCGGCGCCGATAAGACTTCCGATAAATGAAACCGAATAGCCCAGCAGAAATTGATCGATCAAGCCCATGTGTGGGCCAACGACTTCGCCGCCTTTGAGAACAAGCCAGTTTGTGGCAAGAAAAATGATCAGGGCACCGATCACGCCCAGGACAAAACCCAGTATGTGACCGTTCAACTTCACAACGGAGTGCAGAATCTGCTCTTCTTCCGAAATATTTGGTTTGTGCTCAGCGTAATCGCCTTCAGGCGGACGCGGCAATTTAACTTGATCGTATGTAGACATAGGCCTATGAAATTCGCTTCGGAACTAATGGCTGCGTGGAATTTACAAGAGTGAGGTCCTGTTGGTCTTGCTCCTTCATTTCCTCATGATATTCATTATCCACATTTACACCCCAGACGTCATAATTTGCACCCAGAATGTTCTTTACGGAAAGCATTGCCGTAAGCATTGAGTGATCCTGGTTATTGTATTTATGCATGCCGTTTCTTCCGACGAGATATAAATTCGGCATTCCTGCTAAAAACTCACGGATCGTGTCCACGGCAGTGACGTATACTCCGTCGTAGACCGGGTAGGCCTTTGGCATCCTTACCACTGCCCCGTCTTCGACATCCTTTGGGTCAACCAGCCCAAGGATCCCGATTTCCTTAGTACCAAGGGCGACCAGATCTTCGTCCTTCATGGTCCATAACCCATCACCCTCGAAACAGAAATATTCTAATCCTAAACAAGTCTTGTTAGGGTCCGGAACCATGCTCGGACTCCAATTCTTAAAGTTCTGAATTCGGCCGACCTTGACCTCAGAGTCGTGAATATATATCCAGTTGTCCTGAAACAGA
>CAZGSC010000077.1:0-15848 GCA_964528325.1 uncultured Chloracidobacterium sp.
GTTTTGTCAGCTTGAAAGAGCTCGGAACTATCTCATTTGTCGCGTGTTGTTCTGGGTTTATCTGCGGCTGAAATTGCCCTAATGACTCTTCAAGTAACGGGTGACGTGCATCGACGAGGTCTAGAGTCTCGTCATCGGTGATCTCGGGTACGATAGCGTTGAACTTACGGGCAAATTCGACTTTTGCTTTAACAAAATCAAGCTCGGCGACGGCATCGACAGCCATTTCGACGGCTGGAAGCTGTTCTCGAAGCTCTTCAGTCAATGCGAATAAGATCCGGGCGACCTCACGTTCTTCTTTGCCTTTTAGATTTTGTAGTTCGTTGTTTGCCTCGATGGCTTCGAGCGGTTCGACAAAAACGGTCGAGCCACTCGAAGAGAATCCGTGTGCGACACCGCTGACCTTTCCGCGAAAATCAGTTTTGACCGGAATGACGAACCTATCGTTTCTGATCGTAACAATTTCATCCTGGATCGCAGTTCCGGCTTTTCGCATTGCGGACTCTAGCGACTTGGTCAATCTGCCTTTTTGAGCATTGATCTCTCGCCGCAGTTTTGCGAGTTCAGGCGAGGCGGAATCGTCGATCTCGCCGCCGGGAAGTAGCTTTTTGTTGATCAGGTCGATCACAGCAAGCAGCGACGGTGGAATATTCTCAACGATCTGCCAGAGCACCGGAGCTTCGTTCTTTGCGGGCTGCATCGACGAGCGAGCGAACAACGCCTGGCTGCAGACGCGAGCGATCTCAAGCATTCGATTCGGCTCGAGGGCAGCATTTTGGATCCTAAGAATCGCTGCGGCATCGGACGGATCTTCGAGGCCGCTGAACGACCACGACACTTGATGCTCTTCGTTGAGAATGATGGTTTCGGCGATAGCGGCGAGAGCATTATCAAGCTCACGACGAGTCGCAAGAGGCCGTAAAAGCGCGAATCTGTCCACGCCCATTGGTGTCTGGGCGTTACGGCTGACAAGCTCAAGGAGCTTGGCGTATTCCAATGTTTCGAGCGAATAGGTCATCAACTTAAGAATCTCTCACGCATATCAGGCGTCGGTATCATGCAGGTGTCGGTCCGGCCAAATAACCGATAGCGGTATTTTGCGAACAGCTCGTAGGCCCAATCGCGGATGAACGCCGGGACGATGATAAACACGTAACAAAGCGAATAGATGCCACTCATCTTTCGTACAATACGAAGCCCGGCGGTAGAGTGCATGTACGCTTTCCCGTCCTCGATCAGGATCACCGAATCGACATCTTTTCCGATGCCGTGTTCGGCGAGCAGCCGTTGTCCAATGTCTGACTGCAAAGTCGCGAATTTGAACTTTTTTTCGGGGTCATGCCGGATACTAAAGTTCACCATCGCGTTGCAGTAATTGCAAACTCCGTCAAAAAGTACGATCCGCTCCATAAAAAAATTCTACCGCAATTTTCGGATAGATATTAGGTGCGGAAGCGAATAAACTCGCTCTTATGGAAACGAACGTTTATTGGAAAGCAGTTGAGACGAACGATACCAGATTTGACGGGGCTTTTGTTTTTGGGGTAAAAACCACAGGAATTTTCTGCAAGCCGTCATGTTCGGCTCGAAAACCTAAACGCGAGAATGTCGAGTTCTTCGATGAAGTTGAACGAGCAGAGAGGAACGGGTTTCGGGCGTGTCTGCGCTGTAAGCCCAAGCTGGCAAATGCCGCCGATCCGCAGGTCGAGATGGTGCTTAGGGCGTGCGAAATGATGGACGTGGACGATCAGCTTTCACTCAATGATCTCGGCGCAGAACTCGGTCTTAGTCCTTCGCATTTTCAGCGGACGTTCAAAGACATTCTTGGAATTAGTCCTAAGAAATATGCCGAAGTGAAGCGGTTGGAGCGATTCAAGCGTGAGATCAAAGAAGGAAGCGATGTCGTGACCGCAATGTACGATGCCGGTTACGGATCGAGCAGCAGGCTTTATGAAAAGGCGTCAAAAAATCTCGGGATGACGCCGGCAATTTATAAGAAAGGTGGAAAAGGAATGAATATCAATTACATAATTACGGACTGTGAACTTGGAAAGCTATTAGTCGCCCGGACGCCTCGCGGCATTTGCAGCGTGACATTTGGCGACAGTGTCAAAGAGTTGCGTGAAGGGCTGGCGAAAGAGTTTCCAAAAGCGGAGATCGCCGAGGACGAGAAGGATCTTAAAAATGCCGTCGATTCGATAACAAAGTACCTTCAAGGTAAGAATAAGCGACTGATCTTACCGCTCGACCTGCAAGCGACTGCTTTTCAAATGCAGGTTTGGGATTTTCTAAAGAAGATACCTTACGGCGAAACGCGGTCGTATTCAGAGGTTGCCGAATCGCTCGGCGATAAGAAAAAAGTCCGTGCAGTTGCTCAGGCCTGTGCCAAAAATCGCGTTGCAGTCGTTATTCCATGTCATAGAGTTGTCGCAAGCAATGGTAAACTCAGCGGCTATCGCTGGGGAGTTGAACGCAAAAAAGCACTTTTGGAAGGAGAAGGTTCACTATAAGACAACCAAAAAAAAACACACGCAAATACCTAGAATCACAGCACTTCGACGTTGTTTTTTGATAGAAAGTGTGCCATACTTCCGCCCTCTCTTAGCATAAATTTAGAAAAATGGGCTGACTTTTCCGACAAGTCTCAGAAGGAGGAGTAGAATGGGTAATGTGATAAGGAACCGTTTCCAGTTGTTAAAACTAGGAGCGGTTTTTGTTTTTGCAGGTGCAGCGCTTTATTGGTTCGGCCAAACGACCGCGGCACAGTTGATCGACAAGACACGCAATCCGAACGCAGCAGGAGCTGGCATTGCGAAGTCATTTACGCAGCAGATCGGCTCGGGCACGGGCAATTGGACGACGCCCGATTCGTCTTCGTTCATCATTCACCGCGATCCGTTTCGTGCGATACGGCGCGGACGCCAGTTATTTCAGCGGAAATTTCTGAGGCCGGAGGGCCAGGGGCCGATAGCCGGCGACAGCATAGGTGATGTCACGCAAAATCTTCAGTTTGGTGCAGGAATGGCCGACAGTTGCGCAGCTTGTCATGGACGTCCGAGGGGCTCGGCTGGTTTCGGCGGTGACGTTGTTACGAGGCCTGACAGCCGCGACGCGCCACACCTTTTCGGGCTTGGCCTGAAGGAAATGCTTGGTGACGAGATAACGACGGATCTGCGTGCCATCCGCTCAAACGCAGCCGCGCAGGCTGCACAGTCGAACCATTCAGTAACTAAACTTCTCAAGAGCAAAGGCATCAATTTTGGCAGGATAAAGGCGTTTCCTAATGGGACTTTCGATACGTCTGATGTCTCAGGCGTCGATGCAGATCTACGCATTCGCCCGTTTTTCCATCATGGCGGAACGATCTCGATCCGCGAATTCATCGTCGGAGCTCTCAACAACGAAATGGGGTTGCAGGCGGTTGATCCACAATTGCTTGCTGCGCATAATGGCGACCGCATAACTACGGAATCCGGAATGATTCTCGACGGTTCGTTTGACCAGATCGAAGGCCCTTCTGCAGCCGATGCGATTGCTGACCCAGACGGCGATGGAGTTACGAATGAAGTTCCAGCAAGCATTGTTGAGCATCTTGAGTTTTACTTGCTTAATTACTTCAAGCCGGGTCAATATGAACAGAATCAGCAAACCTGGAAAGGTCGTCAACAGTTTGAATCGGTTGGCTGCGCCCAGTGTCACATTCCCGATCTGAGAATAAATCGGGACCGGCGAGTTGCTGATGTCGAGACGGCTTATGATCCGCAGCGGGGTATCTTAAACAGTATATTTGCTACTGCCCAACCGTTGTTCACATCGGTTTCGGACAGCAATGTCTATCCCAGCTGGAAGAAGCCGAATGGAGCTCCGTTTTTGGTCAAGAATATTTTCACCGACCTCAAGCGACACGACATCGGTGCCGGTTTTTACGAGAGGAACTATGACGGGACCCTGAGAACCGCGTTCATGACGGAACCGTTGTGGGGCGTCGGATCAACCGCTCCTTACGGCCACGACGGTCGGAGCATTAATCTGATGGAAGTGATTCTCAGGCACGGCGGCGAGGCTCTCGATTCGCGAAACGCGTTTGCTTCGCTTAATCCGAATAAACAGCGCGATCTGTTGGAATTTTTGAATTCGCTGATCTTGTTTCCGCCTGACGATACGGCTTCGAATCTCGATCCCGGAAACATTGGCGCGGCAGGGTTTCCACAGAACGGGCACGGAAGCATAAAGCTAACAGTGCTGTTCAATGATCCGAACGATCCGGAATAATTCTTAGGAGCGTTGAGGTATTTCCTCGCCTTCGGGGAAAAACTCGAGCGAAGCAGAATTTAAACAATATCGTTGTCCGGTTGGCGGCGGGCCGTCAGGGAAGACATGTCCCTGATGTCCGCCGCATCTTGCGCAGCGGATCTCAACGCGGCGCATGCCGTAGCTGTTGTCTTCGATGTTAGTCAGGTGGTCTTTGTCAAAGGGTTTGTAAAACGAAGGCCAGCCTGTACCCGAATGAAATTTTGCACTCGAACTGAACAAAGGCAAACCGCACAAACGGCATGCGTATGTGCCATCCATTTTGTTGTCGAGCAAAGTTCCGCAAAAAGCGGGTTCGGTGCCGTGGTCCAGTAGAATGCGATATTCTTCTTCGTTAAGGTCTTGAGCGAGCCGTTCGATCGCCTCGGCACTCAGCGGCGTGATGTCGTAACCTGATTCTGATGTTTCCATATAACTATATTTATCCCCACCAAAATGATGCAGCGATGATGCAATAAAGACCGATCAATGCCAGCCCCTCGAGCCAGATCGATTCACCGTCGTAAATGATGAACGCACTAACAATTACTGCCAGAGCCAGCGCCGCGACAAGCAGCGGCGACAGCACAAATGTAAGGATCGCGCCGCCAAGCACGAATGAAAGCAGAACGAGCAGCGGAAACAATCCTAAGGCGATCTGAAGTGAGCTGTTGAGAATCACGCTAACGGCATAATCTGCCTGATTACGCCAGGCTAGCTGGATCCCGATCAGATTCTCGATCGCGTTGCCGGCGACCGCCACCACAACAAGTCCAGCGAACGCCTCGGATATTCCAAGAGTTTTCATCGCTGGCTGAAGGGCTTCGACAAACCAATCTGACACAAACGCCGCGCCGACGCCGGCAAGGGCAAGGACAAGGATCGTCAGCTTCATTGACCATGCGGCGTGACCGAGATCGGAACCCTGCGGAGCAACTGCGGGATCTCCCTTAACCGAAAAATATATGCTTGCAGCAAGCAGAATTAGCAGAATGATCGCGAGGAAAACATCCAAACTTCCTATGTGAGCCTCGGCAGGCGTGTGAAGCTCCTTTACCAATGTGGGTACGATCAAAGCTGATGTTGCAAGCAGCATCAACGCAACGATCATCCGGGGCGGCTCTGATTTGAAACACTGAGTTCCGTTTTTCAATCCCCCAAGAAACAACGCGAACCCAAGCACCAGCAGAGAATTGCCGAGGATCGAGCCCACAAGAGCTGCCTGAACAACTTGATCGAGGCCAGCTCGCAGAGCAAAAATACAAACAAAAAGCTCCGGCAGATTTCCCAGCCCGGACTGCAAAATACCGGTCGCTCCGGGGCCGAGACGGCTGCCAAGCTGCTCCGTGGCGTCACCGACGATCACTGCCAGCAGAGCGAGAGCCGCTGCGGTTACGACAAAAGCGAAAACTGCGTTGGCATGAGTGTAATGAAGTACACCGGCCGCTATCGTGGCGATCACGCAAAGCCCGACTATTATCTTTTCTTTTTTTTCCATACTGGTTTTTTCACCAGAACAAATGGATCAAAGTTCTTTCTTTTCCATCTCACCGACTTTTCGTTCCAAAACACGAACAGTCTTAACTAAGTCGGCCAGGCGTTTAAATATGGTAACGACACGGATCCAGGTCATGTTGTCGAGTCCGGGACCGCCGATCATTTTGCCGTCCGGAACGTCGTGCGCGGCCGCGGCCTGTGCGGTGACAATTGCATCGTCACCGACCTTCAGATGTCCCGCAATGCCAACCTGACCGGCGAGAATCACACGTTTGCCGATGTGCGAGCTTCCGGCGAGGCCTGTTTGGGCACATATCAGTGCGTCCTCATCGACTGTGCAGGAATGTCCGACCTGGACTAGGTTGTCGATCTTCGTTCCGCGTTTGATCCGCGTTTCGCCGACCGATGCACAGTCGATCGCTGTGTTTGCTCCGATCTCGACATCGTCTTCGAGTACGACGCGGCCGGTTTGTGGTATCTTCAGCCAGTGTTTGTCTTCGTCTCGCGCGTAGCCAAAACCGTCAGAGCCGATCGTCGAATTGTTTTGAATGATGCAGCGTTGTCCTATCTCGCAGTTTTCGAGGATCGACACGCCGGAATGTATGATCGAGTTTTCGCCAATGGTTACGTTCGGATAGACTGTCACATTCGGCATGATCCGGACACCTTTAGCGATCATACAGCCTGCTCCAATTACGACATGAGCGTGAATCTCAACATTATCGGCAACTTTTGCAGTCTCGTCGATAACTGCCGTTGGATGAATGAAAGGCTCAATTTCCTTTGCAGGAAAGAACAAATGCATAGCACGAGTGTAGGCCAGATACGAGTCCTTTACCCGCAGCACTGCGATGTCGTCGCGTGCGATGGCAACGCCTTCATTTAAGAAAATCGCAGAAGCCTTGGTTTCCTTGATCTGCGGCAGATATTTGGGGTTGGCCAGGAAGGTAATATCGCCGGCACGGGCAATATCAAGACCGGCGGTTGAGGCTATCTCAAGCTCAGGCGAGCCTTGTTCGATAGTCGAATTGGTTTTTTCAGCCAAAAGAGCAAGTTTCATCAATATTTCCTTGATACGACAGCCGCGCGTGTGTCACACTATTTTTTAGCAGACAAAGCGCACCCACGCAATGACGCATAGTCTTTGCAGTTATTTCCTCGGCCTCGTTTGTTAGTTTTAAACAGGAGCAGCACACACAGATATGAGCCAGACAATGTTAGACCCAACCGCCGGAAAGCAACCCAGAACAACGTCACCCATACGACGGGAACTTGTTAGAAACGAGTTTCTTGATGGGAGCATTGTCCCGAAACAGGCAGCGGACCGCTGGCATAATATTATCGCGACCAATTTTATTGTTGCGATAGGCAGCCGGGTTCATCGCGGCACCAGCGAGGTTTACGGAGGCGACATGCCGGTTCGTTTAGGCGCAAATTCGATCTGTTTTCCTGACGTTGTTGTGGTCAGCGGAGAACCTGAGTTTACTGATGCGAGCTCCGAGTTGCTTTTAAATCCGACGGTCGTTATTGAGATCTCTTCGACAATGGCGAAATTCGGAGGCCGTTCGCAAAAGCTCGAGGGTTTTCTCGCCATACCTAAGATCAAGGAATGCCTCCTCGTTAACGAAAGCGAAATGCGCATCGAGCATTACGCCCGTCAAAATGCAAAACAGTGGATCTATCGCATCTATGACGAACGTGACGACGTTATCACGCTCGAATCGATCAATTGCAAACTTTCGCTGACCGAAGTTTATGCTCAGGTCAAGGTAAAGGATTCTGGGTTGACCTCGAAGGCCGCGGGCTGATCTTTCCATCCATTACATTAGATTTACCGGATCGATCTCGACATAAACAAAGCGCAGATCGCAGCCGTTGTGTTCTGCGTCGGCAAGGGCGATGTCCAGAGTTTCTCTTAATGATCTGCGACTGACGGCCTTGATTATTATTTGAAGACGGTATTCGCTTTTGAGACGTGACAGGGAAGCTGGTGCAGGGCCGAGAATACGAGCTTGCTTAGCAGTGTTTGCTGCATCTAGCGACCGCCGCAGTATATTGGCATTTTTCGATGCGTAAGCGAGATCACGATGTTTTATCATGATCGAGGCCAGCACAAAAAACGGCGGATAACCTAGCTGTTCGCGAAACTTGATCTCTTGCTTGTAAAATCCATCGTAATCCTGTTCCTTGGCATGGCGAAGAGCATAATGCTCAGGATAATAAGTCTGGATAAGCACTTTTCCCGAACGGTTTCCACGTCCCGAACGGCCCGCAACCTGCGTAATTAATTGAAATGTTCGTTCGGCACTCCGCAGATCCGGCAACCCAAGTCCGATGTCGACCGAGACCACTCCTACCAGAGTTACGTTCGGAAAATCATGACCTTTGGCGATCATTTGCGTACCGACGAGCATATCAATGCCGCCCGCCGCAAATTTGAGCAGCACTTCGTCGATCTCACCCTTGTGCGACATTGTGTCGCGGTCAACGCGAGCGATCCGCATCGCAGGGAATTTCTTTTCAAGTTGATCAGAAATATTTTCGGTGCCTTCGCCGACAAAGTATAAATATTCGCTTTGGCAATCCAGACAAATTTTGGGAACCTTTTCGCGATAGTTGCAATAATGGCAAACCAACTTGTTGTCGCGTCGGTGAAAGGTAAGCGTGATGTCGCAATTTTTGCATTTCATCGTCTCGCCGCAAGTCCGGCACAGAACGAATTGAGAAAAGCCCCGGCGATTGAGCAGGATGATGACTTGCTCGCCTTTTTCATGCGTTGATTTGATCGCCTCCAGCAGTTCGGGTGAAAGAGCTACGTCTTTGCCAGCGCGTTTGAACACCTCGCGCATATCGATCAGAGTTGCATCAGCCAGACCAAGATCGCCTATACGGTCGGGCAGTTGAAGGTAGGTATATTTCCCGGTTTGGGCGTTGTAGAACGATTCCATAGCGGGCGTTGCCGAACCGAGGACAACCACAGCTCCCGCGAAATGAGCGCGCATTACCGCGACATCGCGGGCATTGTAGAACGGCGATTCGTGCTGACGGTATGAGGCGTCGTGCTCCTCGTCAACGATCACGAGGCCGATGTTTTCTAGCGGAGCAAAAACTGCTGAGCGTGTTCCGATCGCGATCCTGGCATCGCCGCGTCGTATTCGCATCCATTCGTCATATCGAGCGCCTTGCGACAGGTTCGAGTGCAAGATAGCAACATCCGAACCAAATATTGTACGCAAGCGTCGTGAGAACACCGGCGTCAAAGCTATCTCCGGTACAAGCATCAATGCAGACCGGCCAGTTTCCAAAGCAAACTGCATTGCATGTATGTAGACTTCGGTCTTACCGCTGCCGGTCACACCGTGAAGCAGAAAAGCTTTGAAATCGCCGTCTTTCTTAAGCGCCGATGTGACCTGATCCAAAGCCGTCTGCTGCTTGTCCGTCAGCTTAAAGTCATCTCGGTCGGGAAATTCGGCTCCTGCCAAAGGGTCGCGTCTCACATCCTGTATAAACACCTCGACCATACCGCGTTTAGAAAGTGTGTTTATCGGTGATGCTCCAACGTCTGCCTGCTCGATGATCTCAGTGAAGAGCATAGTGCCGCCGTTTGCTGACAACAGATCGATGATCCATTCCTGCTGATCGGTCAGCGGTTTGTCGAGGTCATCGGGGACTGCCGACAACAATCTGACGGCCTTGCGGCGTTTGGAACGCACCTTTTCGGAATTCAAGCCGGCGGGCAACGCAGCTTTTAGCATCTCGCCCCAAAAGCTTGCGTAGTAATCTGCCGTCCATTGTGTGAGTTTTAGTATTTCCGGCGTAATTAGAGGCTCGGCGTCCATTACATCAATGATGCTTTTGATCTTTGATTCGTCGATCTCGACATCGGCAGGCAGTTCAACATGAAGTCCGACAGCGTAGCCAACCAGATTTCGCCGCCCAAAAGGCAGTTTTAGCCGCGCGCCGATCTTTATTACACCTTGCATCTCTTTCGGGATGCTGTATGTAAAAGCTCGTCGCAGCGGAACGGGCAGAACGACCTCTACAAAGGTAGGCAGTGGTGAAGTTTTTGCCTTTGAAGTGGACATTTCGACAAAATGATACCGTATCAGGGAACTTTTTGCCGAAAAGTGCGGTCTAATATATGTGCGTAAATGCGTTAAACTTCTTAGTAGATGGAAGACTTATTCAAACCTGGGGAAAAGAAGGGAATCAACAAGGTTTTTATAGCGGCCTTGCTGATCGGCGTTGTGGTGATCGGAGCGTCGATCTGGTGGATGTCATTGAAGCCTTCGATGGAGGAACAGACGGCAAAGATCCTCGAAGGCACATTCCGCGAAGGCTCTCCGGAGTTTGCCGATCTCACAAAGGACATCATTATTTCGACAGACTCAAATACGATCGAATCACCGATGGTGTCCGGTACGATCTCGATGTTTATCAATGGAAAGATCCGAAACAAAGGCACCCGCACAATGAACGCCCTTGAGATAAATGTTGGCGTTGTCACTCAATTTAACAAGGTCCTCAAAGAAAAACGCATCCTCGTTGTTCCCACACAGGTACCACGTCTTGAACCTGATCAGATAATTCCCGTTACGCTTTCGCTCGACGGCTTTGCGAAGGATGACGACCGCGCGAATATCCGCTGGAAGGTGACTGCTATCAGAGTTGAGAAGTGAGATTGCGGCGAATTATTCTTTTGTTTGTTTCACAAACAATTCCTCTAGCGACTGTTTGACAGGCTGGATCGAGGCAAGGTGGCCGCCGGCTTGACGTGTGATATCGAGGACCGCATCGATATCTCGTTCGTCGAGGACGTGGATTATTGCGCCGCTTGGTTTTGGCGTGAGTGTCGCACCTGAGATGAATTCGACTTTTTCGCGAATGGCGTCTGCTGTCACATTCTGGACGCTGATCTCAAGAGCTCTCGATCCATTGTCTGTGGCCAGGAGTTCATTGAGATTTCCGGAAGCAGCTAATTTGCCGCCGCGGAGGATCGCAACCTCGTCGCAGAGAGCTTCGATGTCTGAAAGGATGTGTGTCGACATGAAAACGGTCGTACCTTTAAGACGCAGACCGGCGATCAGTTCACGGACCTCGCGGCGGCCAACTGGATCAAGGCCGCTCATCGGTTCATCCATAAAAACGATCTCAGGATCGTTTATTAACGATTGTGCGAGACCTACACGCTGCAGCATCCCTTTAGAGTATTTACGAAGTTGTTTGCTGCGATCTTTCTCGGCAAGCCCGACCGCGTCTAAAAGTGTCTCGCATTTTTCTTTGCGTTTTGCGGCCCCGAAACCAAAAAGCTCGCCAAAATAATTCATCAACTCGCGCGCGGTCAGGTAGTCATAAAAATACGGATTCTCCGGACAATAACCGATACGGCGATGCATCTGAACATCCGCGATGTCATGGCCGAGGATCTTTGCCGAGCCTTCGGTAGGGAAGATCAGTCTCATCAAAGTTTTGATCGTCGTTGTTTTGCCTGCGCCGTTGCCGCCGAGAAAGCCAAAGATCTGGCCGGGGCGGACGTTGAGCGTCAGGTTGTCGAGCGCCCGCACGCGCTTTTTTTTCCAAAAGCCGGTTTCATAATCTTTTGACAGATCCTTTATCTCAACTGCGTATTCCATAATGTTAATTGCGCCGCTTCGGGCGGGCATCGACCGGCAAGCCGGTATGTTCCAGATCAAGTTTTATGCTGCAGCTATTTTGGTCGAGAATATAAGGCGTATCGGTCGGATCGACTATCTGGTTTGCCTTGTTAATGCGAAAGTCTCTGCCCGACGGCAGCTTGGCCGACATCAGCATTGGAAATATTTCAGCCAGATTGTTTGCACAACGCCCGGCCCTTTCTTTGAATTCAGCGAGGACGTGATCGATGGCGTCGCGTTCGTCGAGCGAATCAAGTTCCAAGAGCCTTCTCTCTGCAGTGATCCGCACCTGTTCATCTTCTGCGCCCTCGAGCATTTGACGATAGATCGCACGCGCCGTTTCGCGGCTGCCGCCTTCGGTTTTCATTGATGCTGCCATCATTTTCATGAAGGATGCGGAGCCTGCGATCTTTGATCCTTTTTCGTATATCTCGGACGCTTTTTCATATTGGCCCAGCCTCCAATAAATGTATCCAAGATGCTGGTACAGACGCCATTCGTTGGGATTATTTGCGATACCCTTTGATGCAAGTTCTATCGCTTTTGCGGGGTCGATGGCAGGCAGGACCATCGCTCCATAAGAATACGCAGCAATAAAATGCGGATCGACGTCGGTCGCATTTTTCAGTAGCGGATAAAGCAATCGGGGATTTAGATCGCGCAGGTCCTCGATATTGATAAAATCCGAATTTGACTTAACGATCTTGTTGCCGATGTATTGCAGCGAACGCATAAAATACACATCCGATATGAGGCCTTCCATTCCAAGTGCGAAGCCCTTTAGCCGGGAGCCATTCACCGTGAGATCTGAGTCCTCATAACCTTCCGGCAACTGTGGGCGAGCATTCGCAGTGAAATCGCTCAGAAAAAATAAGGCACCAAAACCTGCGATCACGATCGCGGCCGGCAGCACTATTTTTTGCAAAACTGTTGATGACATTATTTGAAATTGCGGCGCTTAAAAATAACGATAGTTATCGTCAAAAGGATAGTGTCATAGATAATCGCGTAGAGAATAGCTCCGCCGAGCATCGATGGCGGAGCCGCTATTCCATTGGCAGTTTCAGTTATGTAGCTGAAATGCGAGAAATTTGGCAGCAGATAATAGGAAGTCTCGAAGACAAATTTCGCTCCACGTGATCCAAGGTCCTGCGACAGATCGCGTAAACTTGCGCTGAAATGGCCGATCACAAATATGAAAAATGTCAGCAGTGCTGACAGTGCCGGCGTGGAAAAGGATGAGAACATTATTCCGACAGCGGTCAATATCGTCAGCTCAAGAAAAATAAGAAGTATTGCCGGCCATATCGAAGCCGCGAATCGCTGACCTTCGACATAGAGCAGAGCGAGTGTGACGCCGACACCCATGACCGCAACGTTAACGAACAGAGTCAGGCAAAGGCCGAGATATTTCCCGATGATAAACTCGCCGCGGCCGACAGGTTTTGAAAAGATCGAGTAAATGGTGCGTTTTTCGATCTCTTTCCAGACCAGGCTGACGCCGACGAAGATCGAAATAAAGGTGCCAAAAATGAGTACTGAGCTAAGTCCGAGATTTACGATCACACGGGCTTCCTGGCCGGCGGTCATTTCTCCGAGGAAGATCGCGCTTGCCGTGATCAAAAGTACAAAGAGGATCAAATTGTAAAGAATGCGGTCACGAACAGCTTCGCGAAACGCATTTTTCGCAATGGCGAAGATTCGGGGCAGGGTTCCTGTTCCTTCGTTGGACATTTTTTGTGTGATTGAATCGCGGACCAAGATCAGGTGCCGCGTCAAACTAGTTTATCACAAAACCGGGGCATCAGGTTCCGGGAATCTTATCAACATATTGTCGTACCGCCGAAGAAGGGATCAGTTCGACGGGCGGTGTGACGTTAGGATCGATCTGTGAACGATAGAAAGCGGCGACGCTGCCCTCGCGGATAATAATATACCAGCCGTTTGCCTGACGAAGATCGATCGAACGGCTTATTGCTGCCTGTTCTGCGGCAGCATCTGATCTCCCTTGATCCTCAAGGAATATTACAAATTCCATCCGCATGTACACCGAGCGCGGGTATATCGAAAGAGCCTCGCGATAAGTTGCTTCTGCATCGGCTGCATTTCCTGCTTTAATTTGCTGCTTCGCCAGTTGTGAATAAACAGGAGTAATGCCTAGTCCATAGTCGATTGCTTTTCGCGTTAATTCCGCCGCCGCCGAAGGATCTTCGTCCCTGACCGCGCGACTGGCGTGCAAAAGAAATGCGCCGGCGTATTCTGGATCGGCCTTGACGGCAGATCGGAAATGATCGCGGGCGATGTTGTAAGTTTCCGAGCGCTCTCCGAGGTAAGCATGGTATTCAGCAAGCACCTTAGTTGCGCAAAATACTGCCAGCAATAGTGCCGCCATCCAACTCAGCAAAACCACTTGCCGTGAAAAGTTTGTTTTCCGTGTGTTCAGAGGTTTAGCCAGCTCATTTACCGCCACCGCAAATACCATAAAAAACACCACGCCATTTTGCGTCGAGCGGAAAGAGAACGAACTGAACTGAGAGCTGACGGCGAAAGCCGCCATTCCGGCAAAAGCTGCCCATAACATTGGTGACGACCGCAGCCCGTGCTGGAAGAACTTCTTGAAGGAATGAAGTGCCAGCAGCAAAAAAGGCAAAGAAAATATTATCAACCCGACTATGCCGAGTTCTGACAGCACCTGAAGGGGCTCGTTGTGAGCGCGTTCTACGATGAAATCTTCGCCGATCTCCCCGGTCGTGTCTCCAGGATGTGTCTCTCTATAGACCGCACGTTCATGATTAAAGGCGAGGCCGAAGTTATCCGCTCCGACGCCCATCAGCCAATGATCGTGAACCATTTGTCGGGCGATGCTCCAGGTAAATATTCGCATTGCCGACGTGCTGCGGGTTTGGTCGGCGGCACCGGTAATGTAACTAGTTGTCGAGGGAACCGCGGAAAAAAATGAGAAAAAGACCTGTGTGCCGATAGTTACGGCGAACCAGATGCCTGCGAACGCAAAAACACGTTTTCGAAAGCCCTTTCCCGAAAGGACAGCAGTGCCGGCAAAGAATATAAAAAAAGCGATGATGCCGGCAATGAACGCTCCCTTGCTGAGCGAGAGCATGACGGTTACCCAACTCAATACGGCGATAACAAGAACGAAGGCCATTCGCCGCCGTTTTCGTACATAGATAGCCGCGGCCCACAGAATGGGAGAGATCGTCACGAGCAGTTCGGCATATTTGCCGTATCTAATTCTTAAGTCGCCTTCGGAACTTGTGAAATCTGAGATCAAAAAATAGTCAAAAATGCACAGGAGACCGAGAATAAGCGAGACAAGAATGAACGTTGTAGAAACAAATCGAAGATCGGCATCCGGCCAGATTTTGCTCGTAAAGATCAAGAAAATGACCAGGTACAATGACCAAAGCAGCGTATGGTGAGCAACCGAATTCAGCGATGATCCCCAAAGGGCGGAAACCGCGCTCCACAAGATAAAAATCCCAATCGCGTAAGCAATTGCCTTTGCCGGAGCAGATAGAGAATTTGCCGGACTCAGCCGCCGCATCAAGACAAGAAAAGCCATCAAAAAGATCGACAAGAATAACTCGGCCTTGAAAGGGTGATTTACGCGAACTGATGGTTGAGGCACCGAAAACAATATCACCAGAAGGGCAATCGATAACAGCGCCGGCATCAATATTCCGGGCTTGTCGGCAACACCTGTTATGGTGGATCGGTTGGGGCCGTAGTTCATTCTTAAAGGTGAGACGCGCAGAGAGGATTCGAACAATAGTAACACGTCGGCTAAATTGAAAAAAGGCGGAAATCCAAAGTGAATTTCCGCCCACAATACCAAAAATCAACTTGGATCAATTATTAAGAGGCGTGCCGATCAAAATAGTGGCAGGGTCATACGCTGTTCCAAGCTGGGCAGCGGTGCCGTCCGCCATAATTACACCTTCTGTCGCGATACCAAACCTACGGGCTCCCGTCTGGGTGATACCCGATGCGGTCGAGGGGTTTGCCGAGAAGAAGAATGTTGCTGGAACCGTAGAGGACGAAGCCGAGCGGGCACCGACAAAATTGTAGCCAGCTTTGGTAGCGGTCGTTCCGTTACCGGCAAGGACCCCATCGACGAGGCCGGGGGCTCCGAGTTGCTGAAGTGCAACGGCATCGCCGGTAGTTGAGTCTGTTCCGGCGTAATTGCCTGAGCCATACGTTGACGCATACGTCATTTGCGCACCGTGCAGTGTTCGCAGGGCGGAAATTGCCGATCCTTCGTTTGCCGCGCGACGCGAAGCAAGCAGATTGGGGATGGCGATCGCCGCGATGATGCCAATGATCACCACGACTATCAATAATTCGATAAGTGAGAAACCTTTTTGATGTCTATTCATTGTTTTACGATCT